>NZ_JAVJQP010000060.1:0-22101 GCF_040218875.1 Coleofasciculus sp. D1-CHI-01 | reverse complement strand
GAAGGATTTAGATTTCGTGGTTTGGTGGTGGAGAAGGGCGGGTTTCGTTGTTTGGTTTGCGGTGTGTGTGATGATTGAATCCCTAAACCCGCCCCTACAGGATTGGGAGGATTGGTGTGCGATCGCGTGAAGGATTAGGATAGATTTCGTGGTTTGGTGGTGGGGATAGGGCGGGTTTCGTTGTTTGGTTTGGGGTGTGTATTATCATTGAATCCCTAAACCCGCCCCTACACGTTTTGCCCAAGGAAAACATTGTGCGATCTGATTATGAAATACAATCCGGATCAACATCATCGACGTTCAATCCGCCTTAAAGATTATGATTATACACAACCGGGATTTTATTTTATTACCATTTGTACTTGGCAACGCCAAACCCTGTTAGGTGAAATCATCGATAGTCAAATGCAGTTAAGCGATTCAGGCAAATTTGTCTATTTACATTGGCAAAATTTGCTTCACTATCATCCTAATTTAAAATTAGATGAATTTGTGATCATGCCCAATCATATCCATGGCATCCTGATATTGACAGCGGATACTACCAGTCAAAAACACCATGGATTGCCAGAGATTATCCGGGGATTCAAAACCTTTTCAGCACGCCGTATTAATAAAAATCGTCGCCAGAGGGGTGTCCCCGTGTGGCAACGTGGCTATTATGAACATATTATTCGCAATGAACAATCATTAACCGCGATTCGTAAATACATTGTGAATAATCCCATAGCCTGGGAAGAAGACGAATTGCACCCTAGTGGTTCTCAAGAATGGGATGGAACCATTAAAAAATTAGCCTTGCATACAAATCGAAGATAAATCTAATGTAGGGGCGGGTTTAGGAACAAAATTGGCGGAAAAACCAATAACATTTATACAAAACCCGCCCTAGCCCACCAATAACATTCGATTAATCTGTAGGGGCGGGTTTAGGAACAGAATTGACGAGAAAACCAATAACATTCATACAAAACCCGCCCTATCCCACCAATAATATTCGATTAATCTGTAGGGGCGGGTTTAGGGACAAAATTGACGGGAAAACCAATAACATTTATACAAAACCCGCCCTAGCCCACCCATAACATTCGATTAATCTGTAGGGGCGGGTTTAGGGACAAAATTGAAGGGAAAACCAATAACATTTATCCAAAACCCGCCCTGCGTCACCAATAACATTCGATTAATGGATGCGATCGCGTGGAATATTTCGTGGTTTGGTGGTGGGGATAGGGCGGGTTTCGTTGTTTTGTTGGGGGTGTTGTCTGATGATTTAATCCCTAAACCCGCCCCTACAGGATTGGGGTAGATGATGGGGAGGATTGGCGTGCGATCGCATGGAATATTAGGATAGGTTTCGTGGTTTGGTGGTGGGGAAGGGCGGGTTTCGTTGTTTTGTTGGGGGTGTTGTCTGATGATTTAATCCCTAAACCCGCCCCTACAGGATGGGGAGGATTGGCGTGCGATCGCGTGAAGGATTAGGATAGATTTCGTCGTCTGGTGGTGGGGATAGGGCGGGTTTCGTTGTTTTATTTGAGGTGTGTGTGATCATTGAATCCCTAAACCCGCCCCTACAGGATTGGGAGGATTGGTGTGCGATCGCGTGAAGGATTAGGATAGATTTCGTGATCGGGCGGTGGGGATAGGGCGGGTTTCGTTGTTTTATTTGAGGTGTGTGTGATGATTGAATCCCTAAACCCGCCCCTACAGGATTGGGAGGATTGGTGTGCGATCGCCTGAAATCTTAGGATAGATTTCGTGGTTTGGTGGTGGAGAAGGGCGGGTTTCGTTGTTTGGTTTGCGGTGTGTGTGATGATTGAATCCCTAAACCCGCCCCTACAGGATTGGGAGGATTGGTGTGCGATCGCCTGAAATCTTAGGATAGATTTCGTGATCGGGCGGTGGGGATAGGGCGGGTTTCGTTGTTTTGTTGGGGGTGTTGTCTGATGATTTAATCCCTAAACCCGCCCCTACAGGATTGGGGTAGATGATGGGGAGGATTGGCGTGCGATCGCGTGAAGGATTAGGATAGATTTCGTCGTCTGGTGGTGGGGATAGGGCGGGTTTCGCTGTATTGTTTAGGGTGTGTGTGATCATTGAATCCCTAAACCCGCCCCTACAATTACTGTTAACCAGGATTACAGCAACAACCATTTTAGGTGTTTTCTCTCAACCAATCTTGAAACTTCTGTGTCTCTTCCAGCGCCGGATTGATGGAAAACCAATTCCCGTTGCGATCGCGGTATTCATAGACGAACATGCTACGGAGTAGAGTGGTGTATTCCACGTCTCCTTTCACCGTCTGTTGTTGTACCACCTGAAACAGCAACTCCCATTCCTCATCATCAATGGATGAGGTGAGGTAATCCCGACTTTCGCGAATTACGCCTTCTAGACAATCCCGCGAGATTGGGGGGTCCATTTGTCGCAAACAGCCAAATAGAAGTCCCAGTAAGTTCCGCAGATGCCCACCGCTGATTTGACAGAGACGATCTAAGGTTTCAGTATTATCAAAGACTTCGGGAAGTAAGGCGAATCGTTGTGCTGGAGTATAGTGCGGAAATGCTCTCACTAAGACCATTTGCCGCAACAAATCCATCCCTTCTTTACATTCTGATCCATCCCGTTCGCGCACAGGAACCATGGGTAATATCGTTGGCGGTAATCCACCCCCTAACCGATTTTTTAGAATTTCCACATCATTGGAAAAGGTTAACGATAGAGGAAGGGTATAAACAACGTGACAATTCAGTTTCCGTAATTGGTCACCTCGGTCAATAAATAAGTATTCGGGTTGTAAGCGTTCCGAGGGAAGCGGACGATTATCTACCCGATCCAAATTATCGACAATCACCACCAGCCCAGCCTTTCCCCGTCGCCGCAGTTCCGTGGTTGCCCGTCCTAAAAGTTCGGTATTAATCGATTCTAAAATACCACTGGTACGGGGTTCTAGATATTCCCGTAAGCGGCGGCGGAGTTTGGGACTTTCTTTAGTTTTGGCGGTAATTTTACCAATGCCAATCGAGAGTTCGGCTTCGGCATTCAGTTCAATCGGCGTTTGCAGGAAGTCGGCAATTTCACTAAACAAATTGGCAAAATAACCGGGTTTCAGTTTAATTTTAATCGCTTCTAAACTTTCACTGACCCGACCCGCTACACTGAGGAGAATATCAGTAATATCGACATCTGCCATATCTAAGTCTTGGGAGGACTCAAAGTATACTACATAGTAGCCGTGCTTTTCTAACTCCGCTTTGAGTCGCAGCAATTCGGTGGATTTCCCGCAGCCAATATGACCTGTAAACAGTTGACAAGTGGGTTCATCGGGGGAAATTAAGGCAATGGTGCGTCGCAGTGACTGAATAATTCGATTCCCTCTCACTGGGGAAAAATCAATATAATACTGCTGATCTTCAACTTCCCCCACGGTTAAGGGCTTGCTGGGATTGCACGCTTTATAAAATCTCGGTAGATCTAGTCCCATAAGTCATCATCGTCCTTATGCTATTGTCGTTGAAAGACAGGGCATCTCGCCACGCGATCGCACTTGTCGCATTATCCTGGTTATTCTCGTCGTCACAATAACCCGCCCACCGACAGGTTTTGGGTTTTTCTTTCCTAGCAGCCAGGAAAAATGGGGGAGACTCTTGCCTATCGAGTGTAACCTGAGACGTTCTCGGGCTAAGTCTGGAAAATACGAATGCTTGATTTGCTGTGCTTCCAGAATGCGCTAAACTGTGACCTGCCTCAAGCAGTAAAATAGGGAACAGGAGGCTGACACTCAATAGTCGTTTATTCATTTTTTCCTACAAATTGCTAGCTAGATCGATGTGAGGATTGCGATTACTCTTCCATCCGTTTTCTCTTCACTATTCTGGACGCCTCAGCCGCAATCAGGATACTATCGGGGTCTTGTTGTCAAGAAATTATCAAGATTGGGGATGGGTGATGTTTGTTAAGAAATGTAACGATACTCGCGATCGCGCATATCATTCAAGACCTAATCGTGAGTAATAGACAGAGACTCGTCCCCAGTTTGGCTATTGGTTAAGCTGAGGTGTTAGGTCTAACCATTCCTTAACTAATCACGAGTTAAAATAGTAGCTATGAAAAATTATCGGAGAGCGGTTATGGTTACGCCACGTCGAACGTTCCGCAAATTTACTCCCGTGCTTCTCAGTGTAACGCTGTGTTGGACAACACTGGCTTGTCAGGATTCAACCAACTATTCTCAGTCTGTAGGACAACAGAACACCAACACGGTATCCTCTCAGACTCGACTCACAGAGGGGAAGTATCCTATCCAGCAAGTGACCTACAATGACGCCAATGGGCAGTATACTTTATTTTTAATGAATTATACAGGCGCGGCGTACAGTACCACAAACCCGCAAATGATACCCCTGACGCCAGAGGAACGTAATAGTGGGGAACAAAGTTATCTACAAATGCAGAATAACCAAGCGGTTTTGCATTTGAGTCCAGAGTTTCAGATTGAATATATCCACGCGGTTACGGAACCAGCCAGTAACAATGAAATGGTAATTGTGCGTGAGGAATCAACCTACTGGCAACCCTTTGAGAGTGACGGGGAGATTGAGATTGAACTGGACTTTCATTCCCCTCGCTATTATATTCCACCCCCCTATCAATCCGGTCAAGTGCTGCATAGTGGTTATCATGCCTCAAGTTATGACCAAGCGGTTACGAAATATCAAAGCAACCACAACACACCACCGCCTGCAGTGCGGAACAATCAGTTACGTACATCGGGAGTCTTGCGGAAGTCAACCACGAGTCAAACCACAACTCCGAGAACCTCACCCGCATCCACGAATTCATCCAGTACAACCCCATCAACGCCAACGGATAAATCGAGAACGCCTCAAGCTTCACCGGGAACAACGAATCCAGCTACAACCACTCAATCTGCACCACCATCGACAGGTTCCTCAACAAGTTCCTCCCCATCTTCATCAAGTAGCAGAACCACGGGTTCGGGTTATGGAAGTAGTAATTTAAGACAGTCTAGCCAATCGAAACCTAAGCCAAGTTCATCCCGAAATCGTTCATCGGGTTTTGGGAGTAGTAGCAGCAGATCTTCTGGGTCGAAGAAAAAACGTTGAATAATTTTATTGGAGAAGTTACATCTACATAAGTATAGCGGTTCTCAATTACGAATCGCACACCAAAATGTAGGGGTGCAAGGCTTGCGCCCTTATGCAATTAAGGACTCATTTAATTTAACGGTCTAGGTTCCAATTATGGATAATGATTTAGTTCTTTTTCTGGCAGGTGTTAGCTGTCTCATCCTTTATTTAGTCTTCTCAGCGCTAACTGAGATGGGGACAAAGCTTCCTTGGAAAAAATAACGAGAATCCTGGTGACTGGAAGTCGCTGCTACACAAAAAAAGTCCGCCTGCGCGGACTGGATTGTCTGGATTACAAAGTCAATATAGTTTCATCAATGGTAAGCTAATACAAGGTTTCAGGACTTTATCTAGACTTTTCATCTTGAACATTTATTCAACAATCCCTAATTACAATTTGACTTAAGCGCCTCAAAATTTTGAGAACGCTGTACAAATCTCCAGGGTTGCGAGTCGCTAACAAGTTTGATGTCGCGTATTTGGGATAGTCTTCCTGAACACATTTGACAAATATGAACGTTCCTCCACTGGTAATCATGCCATAGCTAGGTTTTTCTGGATTGGGATTTCCTAGCATATACGCCAACATTTGGGCAAGTCCGGCTTCAATGGAATAGGAGGCTCGTTTCGACTCGATAACCATAACCCAAAGCTGGTTTTTTAAGACTAATGTATCAATTCTTCCCCTGATAATTACGCCATCATCTTCCTCGACAATATCAATGGATTGTTCGGATTTAACGTAAAAGGGAGCTAGATAAAAATCACCAATGAAGAGAATAGGGTCTAAGACAGCCATTCTCACCACATCCTCTAGTAAGGGGGGATAGTTAAGCAGATTGAGATAACCCGCTTTTACTTTGTCTAATTGTTGTTTGTCGGAATCAGATAGATCGGGTAAATCTTCCTGCCACTCGGTAAAAAATTGGTTGTCTTCAACCAATTGGAGTCTATAGTTTTCTAGGAGATAGCGTAAATCTATATCTTGGGCTTGAATGATTTGTACCATAACGAGTTGGTGAAATTTATTGTGAAATAGAGTGGGTTCGTAGTAGGGGATGCGAGTCCTTGTGCCTTATGTCGCACTGCGAACTAAAATAACAGTACTCTTAACCCGCCGCGCGATCGCTTCCGGTATATTCTCCTGAATCATTAGCTGTAATAGCCCTTCCCGACTTGCGCCTAAAACCACGACATCACATAATTGGTTATTGGCGATATAAACCACCGCATCAGAAACCTCACTGGCGCGAATGGGAATCCGGCGAATCCGACCCTCGATTTGTTTCTTTAAAAAGTCGCTAGCTTTTTCTATGGCGGTTGTATCCGTAATCGTATCTTCTGGATCAAAGACTTGGCATAATCGAATATCAGGTGGTTTACTACTTAAAGGAATTAACGCTGGCAGAAAATCCAAGGCGCGTTGCGAATTGGGACCACCTGCGATGGGAATCAACCAACGCCGAAAGAAGGGAGGGATATAAGGTGGATGCATCATTTCACCCAATTTCACGACCATCACATCACAGGGCGCTTGGCGAATCACCGCATCCACTACCCCACCAAAAATGTGTCCAGGGGTTGAGGTTGAGCCTTTCCACCCCATCATCATCAAATTAATATGTCGCTCTTTAATGGTTTCTAGAATCGCTTGAGTAGTATCCTGACTCACCCGTATTTGAGTATGAACGGGTACATTCCAATCTCGTCCCCACTTTTCCGCCTGACGTAATAACCGACGACTGTTTGTTGTTTTTACTGGCGTTTCTGCCGGAGAATTGCTGCGGGAGACGATAATCACTTGTAGACATTCCAATTCATAGTCGCGATCGCGGGCGATGGCGGCGGCGAGTTTGACTAATATGGGGGCGGTTTGGGGATTGGCGATGGGAACTAATAACCGTCCTCGTCCCGTTTCTGGCGATCGGGTTTGATAAACTACATAAGAGGGTTCTAATTGTGATCTAGGCTGAGTTGTTTTACTATCAAGCTGATCCAATTCTGCTCGAATAATATCGCTGCGGGTAATAATTCCCAATAACTTACGCCCTTCTGTTACCGGGAGACGACTGAGGTGGTAACGGTTGAGCAAATACAGCACATCGACTAAACTCGCCCCTGGCTTAACCGTTATCGGGTTGGGTGTCATAATATCCGCTAAGGGTGTGGTTCCGGGAAAAGGACAACGGGGTGGATTGCCTTGCATTTTTGTCGCCTGTGTGATATCTGATTGACTAATAATCCCCACTAGCGTCCCCCCATCCACCACGGGAAATCCTTGGTGCGTCGAACGAGACACCGTCTGTAAGGCGTCATCGAGGGTCATCTGGAGGGATAAGGTTTCCACCCGCCGTTGCATCAAATTCTCTGCTGTTAACCCAACCAATGAACCCTTGTCCACCTTTTGAGTTGGGGAGGTATATCCTCTCCATTCCAACAGACGCTGATAAAGTGAGCCTTTGGAAAGTTGATCAGCGATCAGATAAGACACCACACAGGTGATCATTAACGGTAAAACCAGATTGAAATCCGCCGTAATCTCAAATATGATTACGATCGCGGTTATAGGAACCTTAGATACCGCACTAAAAAACGCCCCCATCCCTGCCAAGGCGTAAGTCGTCGGGTCCCCAACCCCGAAAAACGATAACTTAGCGACACCCACTAGATAACCCAAAGCAGAACCCAAAACCAGTGACGGGTGAAATAAACCCCCAGGAGCGCCCGATCCGTAGGAAACAATGGTGAGAAAAAAGTAGGTGACTAAAGCGAGGCTAGTGAATTGCCACGTCGCTTCCCCGGTAATTAATAACTCTCGCAATCCGCTATTATTGCGAAAATCTGGGGGTAATAGAGAAACTAAACACCCACAGATTAATCCCGCTAGCCCCATTTTCACCGCCAAGGAGACATGAAAGCGGCGCTGTAGGGTCAGGGAAAACAGAATTCCTCGATTAAATAAGGTTGCCAGTAATCCGGCTAAAAGACCTAGAAGTAAATAAAAGGGAATCTCTGGGGCGGAAAAACTACTGGTTGTTTCACCCCATTCCAGGTTCAGGTCGAGACTACGCCCCCCCAAAATCCGAGAAATCACCGCACCGATAAACGAAGCCAGAATCGCCGTTCCCAGAGTTAACCCAGAAAAATCATGGAGTAATTCTTCAACCACAAACAAAATACCCGCAATTGGCGTATTAAACCCCGCCGCCAAACCCGCCGCCGCCCCTGCTGAAATGATCTGGCGTCGATGGCTGGGAGATGTGGGAAACCAACGGCTAAACTGAGCCGCCAACGCAGCACCAATATGAACTGTCGGTCCTTGGCGTCCCAGGGTAAGTCCTCCCGCGATCGCTAAAATAGTACTGACGAGTTTAACCACCGCCACCCGCAAATCGAGAGCGATGGGAAATTGGGCAAGTGCGGCTTTAATTTGCGGAATACCACTCCCAGAAGCATCGGGAGCCAAATACTCGACCAAGAATCCAGACAGCGCTCCCAATACCAATCCGAACGCGGGTAAAACTAGAAAGGGCGGAAATTGTTCAGAAGTTTGAACCCGCCATGAACCGAGCCAACCAATACTGTGTTGGAGTAACACGGCAGATAGCGCAGAAACCACCCCAATTAAACAAGCTTCTGCGATCGCCAAACGTCGCTTGGGCAGTAACCATTGACGTATGGGATTGCTCATTTGTCTTATGTCTTATGTCTTATGTCTTATGTCATTCGTAATTCTCTTCCCCATCTCCCTCTGCTCCATCTGCTCCATCTGCTTCCCCAGCTCCCTCTGCTTCCCCAGCTCCCCCTGCTCCCCCTGCTCCCCCAGCTCCCCCTGCTCCCCCTGCTCCCCATCACACCATCGCCTAAATCAAAATAGAGGTTTGCTCAGAAGCCGTCACTGAGAGTCCTTCTAACACTAAGGAGGGGGTATAACATGGACCATTCCATTCTGCATCTTCACCCAGGGCAACAATTTGCTTAAGGGCAGTGTAGACATTTCCCGCAACCATAGTGTCTTTTACCCGACCGATGATCGTACCGTTGCAGACGCGATACCCTAAATCTACATTGACAGAAAAGTCTCCAGATATGCCAGCCCCACCACCGAGGATTTGGTCGATGACTAATCCATCATCGAGTTGCATCAGTAAGTCTCTCAATGAGCCTTTACCGGGTTGCACCATGATATTGACTAAGCCTGGGGTGGGATAACTGCCTAAGCTGGGGCGAAATCCATTCCCTGTACTGCCAACTCCCAGTAATCGCCCGATGGTGCGATCGCCATAAAACTGTTGCAATTGTCCTTCGCGAATTAATAATAGGGGTCGGGTGGGTGTCCCTTCATCGTCAAAAGGACAGCTATAGGGACCCGTATTCGGTTGTTGAGATAGGGTAAGGTTTTGGGAACTGACCACTTGACCCAAGCGATCGCTCCAAGGGGAAGCCCTTTCCCATACCTGTTTTCCATTTAATGCGGTTTGGACGGTATCCCAGAGTAAATCGGCGGCTTTGGCGGTGAGCAAAATTGGGACTTGACCGATAGGGGGATAAACGTTATTTTGCGCCCAGTTGAGGCGTTGCTGAATCGCTTGTACGATTTTATCGGCGTTAAGCTGTTCCCGTTGGGTTTGACCATCCGAGACGCATAAAAAGTCATCGCCGCGCACCCATTCGACGGAGACAAAACAGTTGAGTGTGGTGTCGGTGTAGTGACAATCCAAGCCTTGAGAGTTGATCAAGCGGATGGTTTCGGCTTCACATTCCAATTCGGCGGTACACAGAACCTCTGGATTTGCGTCCCGAATTTTGGCGATCGCTTCTTTGCCCATGACGACCAATTCTTCTACCGCCACGGACTTGCCCAAGTCGGGATAACCTTCGGTACGTCCCGGTGTGAGTTCCACCGATTCCGATTCATTCAGAGTGCTAATGGCAATGGCTCGATCCACTAAGTCTTGGGGATTCACTGCACCATAAGCAACCGCCAATCCGGGACGACCGTTTTTCCATAAGCGTAGCGCCACCCCTTCTGATTGACTACTTTCTAGCCGCTTGAGGCGATTCGCTTCAAAGAGTACAGGTCGAGACATCGATTGCGACTGATAGACCTCAGCATCCTTGGCTCCGGCTTTGAGTGCCAGATCTAAAAGTTGTTCGCAGGGCAGGGCGGGTGACAAATTCGGAGACTCCATAATGTTTAGGGTTAATTATTCTGTTTATAGTTCCGGCTCATGGTGATAAACCCCTAACCCATTCAGGGCTACGTTAATTCTTGCAACAACCAAAATCCAGCAAAGGTTTCTGAGGTTGGTGTTGACTGCACGGCGAGAAAATGTATGGACTGGGCGTTTTCTTTGGCAGATTCAAAGCCTTGAGCTTCCGCTAGGGTTTGATCATCGGTTAGGTTGGCTAAAGCCCAGCTATCACTAGCACCCGTTTCCAGTAATAACCGAGGAGTGACACCTCCCTGAAATTTAACAAATGCCAGTTCTAAACCCGACATCCATGCGGCTAAGGCTTTGGCGCGATCGGAGAAAATAATCATGCCCGGAATGCGCGTATCGGGAGCCAGATCCATCATTGACAGGGGAAAAGCTTCACCAAAGTCAATGTCCCACTCCTCCATATCAGCAAATGCTTCGGCTTCCAAGCTCACCAATGCCCATTTTTGTCCTTGGATGGCGTCGGGTAAGGGTTGAGGAACTTGAGGTTGGTAGCGCACAAAGGCAGAGGCGGCGGCTGAGGACTGATATCCGGGTTGCTGGGGATAAACGTCCTTGATCCGCTGGTTGAGCCAGTGATCCAGCGTGTATGTGCGACGACTGGCGATCGCGGGAATGCCTAACTCTTGGCAGGCTTTAGTAATCATGTTGTTCATCTGACGCCGGAAAAAGCGAATTTTTGTCGGTGCTTGTCCCGATGCCGCGATCGCCTCTTCTAAGGATTGCCGCAACCATAAGGAGTTGACCTCCTGGTTGGAACAAAACTGCGCGTACTGAAATAAGTCGTCTGTGGATTGGTGGATGTTTAAAGGACTCTCACAAATTAAGACTTCCCAGAGCTTCTTCTGATTGTCGTCCAAGATTGGACGTGAATAGAAATCGAGTTCCCAAATAATCGTCATGCCAAGACTGTATAATCTAACCCCTCTTCTAATAATACGGGTTAGCGATCCGCTCCCTGAACGATTTATGCCAAGTTGCGGTCAAATCGAGTGGATAGGGGAGATGGGGGAGATGGGGGAGATGGGGGAGATGGGGGAGATGGGGAAGCTGGGGAAGCTGGGGGAGATGGGGAAGATGAGGAAGATGGGGAAGATATAGCAACCGCCAAGATGGTTAGGACACATCATTTATGTAGAGACGCGATGCAAGAAGCTTATCTAGCACAGTTCGGAAAGTCCTAATCGATGTGTCTACTGCTATAACGGATCAGATGAGAGGTTAAGAACGCGGTAAGTTAGAGGTAAGCGCTCTATCCATACCTGTAAATCACTAATCATGCCTGTGAATCGAATTGTCCTGTTATGCGTGGTTGGAGGTGGACTGGCTATATTTGTGTTGTCAAATTTGTCAGCCCCCGCCTTGTCTATCGTATTTTTAGGAATGCAAACGGTTGCATTGCCTCTGACGGTATGGATAGGACTGGCGATCGCACTCGGCATACTTACCAGTTTAGTCTTACAATTGCTCAGTTTTCGACCCAGGAGGGTTCAGAGGTTTGATCGCACCGCCCAAGCATCGCCTCCAAATCGTTGGCGATCAGATGTTGAGTTTGAGCAGGAGGAACCTGAACCCCAGGAAACTGAACCAGAAATGCCATCTCCCCCACCCCCACCCCCACCACCACCACCAGAACCGCCGCCCTCTGCTTCCGGTTCGGATTGGGATCAAGCTGTTGCTCCAGAGTGGAACTTTGAAGGAGAATCGGCAACATCCATAGAGGACGAGTTTGACTGGGATGAGTTTGAAAGTCAGCCAGAGGAAGAGGTATTAGAGGAAGAGGAAACAGAGCGCGATCGCCAAGAGCGCAGTATCGGAAGCGATCGCAGTAGTTACGAACCACGTCAAGAACCCAGCCTTCGTTCTCAACCCGACTCGGTTTATTCCTACAGTTACCGGGAATCTAATACGTCTAAATCGAGAATTGGCAAATCTGAGGCAGTGTATGATGCTAACTATCGAGTAATTACCCCGCCCTACCGCCAACCCCCACCCCAAGCGGAACCGGAGGATGAGGATGAGAATGAAGGTGAAGACTGGGGATTTGAGTTTGATGAGCAAGACAGAGGTTCGTAGCTGAAACTCGATCAATGAGCTATTGATTATTACCCAGCCTGTAAATGGTCAACTTGGTAACAAATTTGGTCAACAAATCAATAAAAAATTAATCACATTGTAAATTTTTCAGCAAACTCTTGGTATGCTGCAAAGTATAATTAGTCTCAACAGTAGCAAGTTTCCAACACTATAAAACCAGGGAGAGCGCTCATGAGACGCCACACACTCGTTGTTTTAAGCATCACTACTGCGGTCTTTGGCTTAGTCCCCCTTGCCCAAGCTCAGTCCGACTCACCGTTTAGCGCTAATGACAATTCGGTTACGTTATCCGGTGAATCCCTACGGACTGTACAACGTCGCAGTCTATCCAACGATTACCGTTCTTTCTTCAATACCAACTCGTCCATTGCTCCAGATGCAGTCGGAGTGAATTCTGCAGATTCACGCTTTACCATTAGCGATCGCCTACGAATTGTCGTTGGAGATACTCTCAACTCTGGTGATCCCCTTGACCTATTTCCGGCTGTGGGAGAAGAGGGAGATGTTCAGCGACTCAAGCTACAAGTGCCGCTCAGGGAATAATTAGTCATAACTATTCTCAAATGACATCCGCAAAGTCGCGCAAAATTATTTGATAACTATTGCCGATGTCATAGCCGTAAAAAATAGAAGACAATTAAGAAGCAACTCCAACACAAACAACTAATCTGGGCTAGTACGGTGAGAAATGTTCCTGGTTTCTCAAGTCTACTAGCCTATTCTCTTGGGCAAAAGGTAAAGGGTAAAAGGGAATAAGTAGTCGGACAAAGGAAAGTTTACGGTTGAAATTAGGGGACTCTTAACAGGGAACAGTAATAATTTGAGGCTTCTTAACATTTCTTAGTACAGTAGACAGAATTTATGTCCAGGTACTTACAAGATTTAGTTTCTAAATGATACCCAATCCCATGACAGCGGTTTTCAAGTTTGTGAAGTACGTTATTTTATCATTTTTCATTATTCATGAGATATGCCAAATATTTTTAACCTTCCCTCTCAACTGCCCCATGAAGAACAATTTGAGGCATTAGTCTCTAGTGATAGTGTGTTAATTGAGCGAATTATCTCCACAGGGCAAACAACACCAACCGGAGAATGGTATGATCAGCAGCAGGATGAGTGGGTGATCCTGCTTCAGGGGGAAGCAATTCTTATCTATGATGATGGGTCTAAAAGTGAACTGAAAGCCGGGGATTACGTTTTAATTAATGCCCATCAAAAACACCGAGTTGAATGGACAAGCTCTCACCCACCCTGTATTTGGCTGGCTGTCCATGGTAATCTCAAATCTAATGGCAGAGACGATAAAATCTGAGTTAATTCAACACTGAAAACGGGTGTGTGAAGAACTATGATAAATTGACAATTGACTTTCCCATTCCTTGTAAATCAGAGTTCCGATTACTGGAGTTGTGCTAAATGGCGCTGACTCGCATAGCCTGGAAATAAATGAATTAACTCTTTGAACCCGTTTCAACGGGTTTTAGCTTTTAGCCCCAACTTTAGTTGAGGGCTTAAGTCAGCGACATTCCCCTTAAATCCTTTGTCACTATGCAAATTCCTAAGCAACTTTGGCGAGCGTCTCCTGTATTATTATCCCTGGTGGGTGGTATCCTGATGGGATTAACTCCATCCCCTGTGGAAGCCTGGTCTTTGGCGTGGATTGCTTTGGTTCCCTTGTGGTTCTTAGTGGTGAATCAGCCAAGTCTGCGCCAGACGGCTTTATATGGTTTCTGTTGGGGGATTGGCTATCAAGGGTTAGCCCTATTTTGGATTACAGGTGTTCATCCCATGGATTGGATGGGAGTACCCTGGTTAGCCAGTTTAGCGATCGCGCTTTTTTGCTGGGTGTTTATTACCCTCTGGGGGACGATTCTGGTGGTGCTCTGGGCGGTGGGGATGACGGCGTTCAATTCACTATTGAATCGTCAAGGTGCAAAATTTAGGACAGTTACTCGCGTCTTACTCGGAATTGCCCTCTGGTGTGGTTTAGAAGCCTTCTGGACGTTAGGCGATCTCAATTGGACATCTCTGGCGTATACCCAAAGCCCCCATAATTTATGGATTTTACACCTGGGTCAGATTTCGGGTCCGTTTACTGTCACCGCCGCCGTTGTCGCGGTGAATGGATTAATCGCGGAAGCTGGGATTAGTTATTTCTCTAATCGAACCCAACGAGTCACTGGATCTAATGCCAAGCAGAACTTTATCCTAGCATTAGGACTCCTCATCGGATTCCATCTGATTGGATTTGGACTCTACAGTCGCCCGCTGATTCAACCCACCCAAGCCGCCTTCAAGGTTGGTATTATTCAAGGGAATATTCCCAACCGGATTAAACTCTATCGAGATGGTTGGAGTCGGGCAATTGAAAATTATACCAAGGGTTACAACGCCTTAGCGGATAAAGGAGTAGAAGCCGTTCTAACACCAGAAACAGCATTACCCTTTCTCTGGGATGAACAGATTAATCAATTTCGCTCACCCGTTCCCTTTTATCAATACAAACTCGATCGCTTGAAAGAGGCTATTTTAGACAAAGGTGTACTGATTTGGTTGGGGGCGTTTGGGGAAAAAGGAGATAGCCTGACAAATAGCTTATTTACGATTACAGGTACAGGGGAAACCATCAGCCGCTATAACAAAGTCATCCTCGTCCCTTTAGGCGAATATATTCCCTTTGAGGAACTATTGGGCAGTTTAATTGATCGCCTTTCCCCCTTAGATGCCCATTTAGCCGCAGGTCAACCCAACCAACAGTTTGCCACACCATTTGGTCGTGCGATCGCGGGGATTTGTTATGAGTCAGCGTTTGCCTATCATTTCCGCCATCAAGCCGCTAGGGGAGGTGAGTTTATTCTCAGTGCTTCAAATAATGCTCATTATAGTGAAACCATGCCCGCCCAACACCACGCCCAAGATGTGATGCGAGCTATTGAAACAGATCGGTGGGCAGTACGGGCGACGAATACGGGCTATTCTGGCATTGTCGATCCTCATGGTAGAACTTTATGGCTTTCTGGGATTAATACCTACCAGATTCATGCGGCGACAGTTTATCGGCGACAAACCCAAACGCTTTATGTACGCTGGGGCAATTGGTTAACGCCAACATTAATAG
This sequence comes from Coleofasciculus sp. D1-CHI-01, assembly GCF_040218875.1. Classification (NCBI taxonomy): domain Bacteria; kingdom Bacillati; phylum Cyanobacteriota; class Cyanophyceae; order Coleofasciculales; family Coleofasciculaceae; genus Coleofasciculus; species Coleofasciculus sp. D1-CHI-01. The sequence goes on along the minus strand of NZ_JAVJQP010000060.1, from coordinate 6,511 downwards.
GATTGGCGATGTTAGCGTTTATCGTGAGTCGCTAATCTTGTTTGTAGTAGGCGCTTGATTGCCCCTAGCAAGAGGACTAAAGTCCTCACTACAAACATCCAAAACCCTGCACGTTTGTTTCTCTGCGGTTTCCACCGCCATAACTGTTTACCTGGACTCAGTACCATTAAAATCATTTAGAACTAACACTTGTAATTCTCTAACTCTGGAAACTCCCCACGCCTCAGGCGGGTGACATAATCCTGAGCATCCATACCCTTGAGTAGATTAGGGGCTATTCCCGCAAATTCTGTCACGTTACGGCGGGGTTTCCGCTTCATCTCACACCGTCGTAGTTTCTGGGTTAAGTAAGCGATGAACTGCAATTGCTCATCAGGTGTGAGGGTGTCTGCTTGTTTCATCAAATCCACTAATTCTTTAGACATTTTAATTTATCCTTTTTTATTCAAGTCTAAACGTGCCGACGGCGAACATGATAGGTGGGAAACGTGCCATATCCTTTTGCCCAAGGCGTTTGTCCCACATAATCACAGGTAATATAGCGATATCACGCCCCTAATCTCCTTTTATAAGAATCTAATCTCCTTTTATAAGAATCGTAGGGGCGACCCGCCGCACAAAATTAACACCACCCACCGATTAATGTTATCGGGTCGCCCTGCATCGGATATCGGTAATTATCTGACACCGCCTAGATTTAGACAGGGGCGAGTCGAGATACGAAAATTCCACCGCCACCATCAGAGCAGCGACTCGCCCCTACAACCGTTAAATCCAATTGCCAACTAATACAAATGGTGTCCAGAAATAGGGATGTTTCCGATACTTTGGATCTTGTAAAATCAAGAGTTGAGCGCGACGCAGGGCTTCAGCCTTACTCACTTTATCCTCAGTGAGGACTTGGTAAAATTTCACCATCAGATCCGCCGTCGTCGCATCATCCACTAACCATAATGTGGCTATCGTACTCCTAGCCCCAGCTCTGACGGCGACACCCGCTAATCCCAATGCAGCTTGATCATCGCCTTTAGCGGTTTCACAGGCACTGAGTACCAGTAATTCAATGGGATTGGTGCGACGCAAATCCGTGGTTTTGAGTAAGGAACTCAATTCATTCACATTAAGCTTATCATCCCACGTAATAATAAAGGTTCCCTCTGCTTCTGAACTAAACTGACCGTGGGTGGCGAGGTGGACAACGGGAAATGATACGTTACCCATCGTATTTTCTAATGTGGATTTGGTAAACTCCTGATTGAGTAACAATTTCCCTGGCATAAACGATTGAATTTGTTGGAGTTCGATTTTTACATTGGGTAGGGCACTAAAGTCTAGGCGGGATTCGGAAAGTCCAGCCGTTAACACTTCAAGCTTTTGTTCGGTCAGGGGTGTGGACTCTAACAATTCTAACCCTGGAGTCAGCGCGATCGCATAGTTTTGCAGTAGGAATTGCTCCCCGTCGTGTAACGCCGCCATCGGGATATTCCGCAGCGTGCCATTCAATACAAAGACTAGGGTTTTTACCTCACTTTGGGCTAAATCGGCGGCGACGGGCTTGATAATCCAGTCATAGACTTTTCGGGCGAGGGGCAGAAATCTTAAACTGGTGCGCTGAGGTAAGGCTTGACGAAATTCCTCTAATGTGCTTTTTAATTCAGTTTTGGAGACAAAGGTGGTGTAACGGCGTAAGGGTTGATTGGGTAAATGAACAATGATTTCCAAGCGATCAGATAAGATAATCGGGTAAAGTACGGCAGCTTCTTGGTCAATCGTATCAATATTTACAGGTTGAGCCGTGATACAATCGGCTTGAAAGAAGTTATCCAATTCCGCGATTTGGAGTGACTCAACCACCTGACGGGCTTGTTCGAGTTGTTCTGGACTAATTTGGGTATTATCTGCGGGTAATAGGAGTTCGACTAACTGGCGGTAGATGGGTTCAACCTGTTCCCGGAAGGAATACTGGACATTAGAATTAACCGCGACTAAATCACTACGTAGGGATTGCAGCGTATCTACCGCCCCTTGGTACGCCGCAATTGCCCCTTGGGTATCGCCTTGCTGTTTGAGTAAGCGCCCTAATTGCCATTGCCAAGGATACAGACTATCCCAGGCTTCAATCGCTTGGGTTTGAATTAAGGCTTTTTGGGTTAATTCTTGGGCGGGTTGCAGTTGATTGGTTTGTTCGTAAAGATGTCCCAGAGTTCCTAATGCATAGGCGTGGAGGCGTTTATCTTCCAGGGTTTCCGCCTGCTGGATAGCGGTGGTGAGGATTTGGGCGATGTCTTGGTGTAGAGACGCGCCATGGCGCGTCTGTGCTAATTTAATCAGACTTTCGGCAAAATTAATCCGAGATGTAATCGCTTGATCTGAAAGGGGTAAACGGTTGAGTTGGCTGTGAATTTGCGGGATTAAGGTTTGCGCTTGTTGGCGATTTCCGGTTTCGATAAGTAAGCTGAGTTGATTGAGTTTTGCCCGTAATTGGATAAGGGGAGATGGGGCTGCGGTTATCGCTTGTTGATAGAACTCCAGGGCGGCTTCAACTTGCTGCTGTTGACGGCTGGTATTGGCAAGACTGAATAAGGCGGCGCTGATATCAGAGGGGGATTCTAACTGGCGGGCAATTTGTAAACTTTCGTCTAATACCTGACGGGCTTGGGGCAAGTCGTTTACGAATTGTAACACTTCCCCGAGCGATCGCAAGCCGACGGCTTTGGTGAGGGAATCGGGTTGATTGTCGAGGGTTTGTCTGACTTGCTGGAGTAACTGTAATGCCCGTCGATGAAACCCCAGGGCTTGCATGGCTTGCGCTTGATTAATTTGGCTTTTGAGTTCACCTGTTTTATCCCCTAACTGATTGTACAGGGCGGTGGCTTGCTCCCAGGTGGCTAAGGCGGGTTCGGGTTGTCCCTGATTCAGTTGTAAACGCCCCTGAATCATTAGGCTTTGGGCTAAGACATTGAGGTGATGGGTAGAAACGTCGCGGTTTGGTTCAGTTTGCAGTAAAGTTAAACTCTGGGAAATGGCGTCGTTTGCCTCGGACCATAAGCTGAGTTGGTGATAGGCTAAGGCGAGATTACTGAGGACTGTAGCTTGCTTGATGGTATCGCCTTGGGTTTGATAGGCTTGGGCTGCTTTTTTGAGGAGTTCTACAGCGTTAGCATATTGACCTGTTTCGTAGAAGGTTTTCCCTTGTTTTACCCAGGCTTCTGGAGAGGAGTTAGCGGTTGTTGTCTCAATTGCTGCGGGTTGGGGTTCGGGTTGTCCGATTCCGGTTGCGGATATCGGGGAAATGACTATACAGAAAATGGCGGTGATACTGGCTAATAGTAGCCATGATATACCTCGTTTTATGGCGCTGAAGCGCTTACTACGAACAGGTAGATACCATTTGTTTTTCATACTATTTTATCCCAACAAGATTATGTTATAGGGGTACGACGTTGTTTATTCTTGCTCCCCTCTCCCATGCAAAAAAAGCGAAGCATCCTTTGTCATCCCTCCTCGTAGGGGGGAACGAGGGAGGTTGGGAGAGGGGTTGGGGGTGAGGGGTATTAAATCTAAGTCAATCACCCCCTTATTTCTTCTACCTCCTGCCTTCTTATTTACTCACAGAACTTAGGATTAACGGGGGGATTTCCAGATGTCATGTTAGTGGCTTCCGCCGTAAGGATAACATTACCTTGTTCATCTCGAATCCATCCCTTAGCTTCTACAATCTGGCGCGGTTGAGTCGGTTTATCGGGGAGAGTTGCCGTAGTATTATCACTATTGTTTTCTGGTGACTCTAAGGAAATCCAATCGGCAAATACTGCTTCCCCCCGGAGTAATTCATTCGGTTTAGGGGGTAAACCGCCGCGTCCGGTGACCACAAAACTACTTTGATTGAGTCCAGCATCGGCTTGACACACTTGACCGACTAATCCTCGCACATCTATCGGTTTGGTGGGTAATTGATTTAACTCCCGACTGGGATCAACATCAGGGGTATTAATCTCCACATCACCGTCTAACCCGAAGTCGGAACTGGCAGTAATATCACTTTTTGGCGTGCGCTGGGGACGGAATTCTAACCCAAAAATACTTTGCGCGGTGATATTAATGTCACCGCCATCACCCTCAACGGCATCAGCCACAATGTCGCTGTTTTCGTCTTCAACTGCCACAATGAATTCGCTGTCAATCGTAATATTTCCCCCATCACCCTCACCGCCAAGCGCTTCTGCCGCAATCAGGCTATTGCGGCGCATTTCAATTAAATCTTCTACCTGAAGATTGATATTACCGCCTTCACCCGATACGGTACTGGCAATCAAAGACCCTTGGTTATCCAGGTTAATTGAGTTGGCGGTAATCCGCATTTCCCCGGCATTTCCTGTGGCTTGAGGAGGCAGAATAATACCTTGCAACCTCCCAAATCCTAACGTGGGTTCAGTCAGACGTAAGTCATTGGCAACCGTTCCCGTTGCGGCTGTCACTCTTGCCCTATCCCGGACGATTAATTGATTGGTATTTACCTGCAAATTCCCCGCATTTCCTGTACCAAATCCCTGGACATATAATCCACTGGGAAAACCTTCAGCAGATGTACCAATTATTTCTACAGATTCAGCCGCATTGACGAATAAACTTCCCCCTTGCCCATCTCCAATTGATGAAGAGGTAACAAATCCCCCATCGCGGATAATTAATCGCCCCGTATTAATGGTCAAATTTCCCGCCGTTCCTCCACCCGTCGGATTCGCTAAGGTATTAACTGTATCAGTACCTAAGGTGCTGGGAATTATATTAATCGGAGATTTCCCAATTACTTCCACTGACTCTGAGGCATTCACGGTTAAATCCCCGCCGTCACCGGAACCTGCTGTACCAATTTCGACAAATCCGCCATCACGGATAATCAAGCGACGGGTATTAATCGTTAAGTTTCCAGTATCACCCGTACCTAGAGTTCCAGAGACAAAAAGACTAGGAACACCCTCAACTAAAGATACCCCTATCACCTCGACAGACTCAGAGGCATTCACCTCTAAATCTCCTCCTCTCCCTTGAGCAAATGTTGTTCCGGATATATTAGCCCCTTCTTGAATCATCAATCGTCCGGTTTCAATGGTTAGGGTTCCTGCATCTCCAGAACTACTTGCTTCGGTAAACAAACCCCCAATTGTTTCATTGGTAACACCTGTTAGTTCCACAGTATCGGAGGCTTTCACGGTTAAATCGCCCCCTTGACCCCTGCCAAACGTGGACGTTGACGCCCTTGCGCCCGATCGCAAGTTCAGTTGCTGTGTTTCAATGAGGATATCTCCCGCCGCACCATCTCCGCCTGTAATGGCATAGAAGCCGCTACTGGGAATGGTTGCCAGAAAATCCGTTACCCCAGGAATGGTATCCAACAGGGGACTATCAACACCCTCAAGATTAATCCCACTTGCATCTACAGATTCTGTGGCTTGTACGGTGACATTTCCGCCAGGAATTGCCCCTAAGGTTCCCGCAATCACTTGTGCGCCGTTGGTTAAGGAGACTGAATTCGCTGTAATGGTGACATCACCACCCCGAAGATTGGGTACAGGAATCGGACTTAAACTGGCACTACCAATGAGATTATTATCCCACGCGATCGCACCTTGGCTACTTACTTTAATGTTTCCACCTACTGCGCCAATGGATAAGATATCAGAGGTGACGATATCTCCCTCGCTAATTAAGCTAATATCACCACCATTACCTCCTAGAGAACTTGCATTAACGACGCCATTGACGGTGATGCTGTCTCTGGAGTCAATCGTGATTGAACTGATAGTCGCCGCCGAATTATCTGGATTCGGACTAATCGCCACTTCCGACATACCCTTTATGGTAATTTCGCCACCGGGTAAGGATAAATTCGGTTGGTATTGATTGGTAATCAAGGCAACACCATCAGGGGCATTGAAAAAGATACCACCAATCGTAATATCAGCACTTGTGGGAATTCCCACCGGATTGGGTAAAGGCGGAACAATAATTCCCGTGGCTGGGATACCCTGAATATCTGGGATATCAAACGCCGTTGTTCCCGCCCGGATATCTAACGTGGGTTTGGTTTTACCATCAACTAATACAGTCGTGCCATCTGACAAAGTAATGGTTTCTACAATACCATTAACCGGGTCGGGAGACTGGATAATAACGTCCCCTGAAATCGTCACACTCCCTCCCGCCAGAATATGCAGAGAAGCGCCCACGTAACCCCCTAAGACTACATCCCCACTAGCGCGAATAACCGGGTCTTCTGGACTGGTTAATTGTCCTAAGTTCCCCTCTAAATCTTCTATCCGAAAACTGCCCCCAGTTGTATAATGAGCATTGCCTTTAATGGGATTAGCTGAACGCAAGACTAAATCTGCACCGGAAAACAGTCCACTCTCCGGATGATTTAACGCCGAAATCTCGATACGGTTAGCACCTTCCACCTCTAACTGATTAAAAGCCGCCGCGATAAACGGATTGCTGATTGTATCCTGCA
>NZ_JAVJQP010000044.1:0-98542 GCF_040218875.1 Coleofasciculus sp. D1-CHI-01 | reverse complement strand
ACTGTAGGGGCGCAAAGCTTGCGCCCGATTTAATCGTCAAATCTATTCCACAATTTTAGCTGTGTCATGCCGCAATTTTGGGCAAAAATTAAAAGTTAGTCAGGGCGGGTTTTGCCTAAAAGTTATCAGCAATGGCGACATGAAATTTCCTAAACCCGCCCCTACAAACCCAATCCCTAATCGCCAATCGCGGTATTTCTAGCATCTAAAAATTTTAATTGCTGATAAAGCATGGTTATTTTAGGAACCGCCACCCCAACCGCTTGCGCCGCCCGCATCGGGTTACCAAACATGGCTTCTACTTCTAATGGACGATGACAATCATAGTCAATTTTCATGCTGGTGCGATAGGGTTTCATTTTCATCGTATAATCCAGCATTTTTTGAATAAAGCTCTCTTTGATTGCTAAACCATACCCCGCCGCCCCAGCTACAACCTCTCGCATCAGTTGTTCCGATAGCTGATGCCCATGACTATCTTTCATAATCGCATCAGTTGTGGCATCTAAGACGACAGATAGACCATTATAGGGAATATTCCACACCAATTTTTTCCACCGGGAGAGGAGTAAGTTCTCAGCAAGCTGAATCGGAATATTGGCTTGTTCAAAGTCAGCCGCAATCTGACGCATTGTTGACGTAATTCCTTGAGGCTGATGGTTATTTCCATAGGCACCTAGCTGGATTTGACCATAATCGAGATGGTGAATTTGACCCAATCCAATTTTATTAGAACAGACAAAGCAAAGTCCCCCTAAAACTTCGATATCTTCCCCGACGATGGCGGCAATTTCAGGTTCAACCCCTAACCCATTTTGTAAGGTAATCACCACAGTTCCAGGTTTAAGCAGAGGCGGAAGCAGGTGCGGGAGGAGATGATTTTGGGTGGTTTTGAGGGCGATTAAAACGACATCACAAGCGGGCATATCTTTGACCTGGTTGTAGGCATTCACCTGGGGTAAAGTGAAGTCTCCCCAGGTTGACGAAATTGCCAAACCATGCTCTTTTACATAGTCATAATCGCGCCGGAGGAGAAAATGGACATTGAGTCCCGCTTTTTGCAAGCAAGCGCCGTAAAAGCCTCCAATCGCACCTGTACCAATTATGGCGTAACGTCTTCCCATAGGCTGAATCCCCTGATAATAGTAACGGAACCCGCCCCTACTTGAATCCGGGCGGGTTTTGTGGGTAAGTTATTGGTATCCCCATTTATTTTATCCCTAAACCCGCCCCTACTTGAATCCGGGCGGGTTTCGTTGGTAAGTTATTGGTATCCCCATTTATTTTATCCCTAAACCCGCCCCTACTTGAATCCGGGCGGGTTTCGTTGGTAAGTTATCGGTATCCCCATTCATTGTAAGCTGTTCGGCATTTAAACCTTAATATCAATAATGGCGCAATCCTTGTAGTGCGAGCATCTTGCTCGCTACTAATACCCAATTTAAATGCATGACAGCTTATCCCTAAACCCGCCCCTACAATAGTTGTTCTTGAATGGCGTTAATTAGATGATTAAACCCCGATTCGCTGTGAATATCGGGGGTGAGGGTATTCATGTTTTGTAGCGTATCGGTGAGTCCATCGATTGTGGCGCGAATCTCGGTGTATTCGTTGATGGAACGTTGTAAACTGGGGAGGTTGGCGGAAGAGGCGATTAATTTTATTTTGGTTTCGAGTTTATCGATTTGTTCTTGCCAATGAATGATATAATCAGCCCGATCTACTGGGTCATAAATTGTGGCATCAGATAGAACAATCGGGAAGATTCTGTTGTAGAATTCGCCATTTTTGGCAATCTGGACGAGTTCATACATACAGTTGTCGGATTTGAGATAGCGATCGCTAATCACCACAATAACGCATTTCCCCTTACCGATGCGCTGCATGAATTCCTTGATTAGCCCTTTATACCCTAAATCTTGCTTATCCCTGACAATCGTGATTCCCTGGGATTGAAACACTTCATATAGACGGTTGACAAATTCCTCACTTTCCCCTCCCCAAGCGTAAGAGATAAAGATTTTTTTCTCGAAGTTGGCGGCGTTTGCTTCATTCATCTGGGAATCCTTGGCGGAGGTTTGGCGGTGGGGATGGCTAAAGGAGGCTTCTCTTTCCTGTTTCAATTCCTGTTGTAATTGGGAATCTCTAGCTTTATCAAAGGGTGAGTCTATGCCTAGTTTATCTTGCGGGTAGGGGGAGAGGTTCACATCATCAATTAAACGGCGCACATCCACCATTTGATAACTATTATCGCATTCAATCTCATAGCGACCCGCGTTTAAGCGTTTGCGGAGGTTGTCGAGGGGATAGGAATAGGGATTCGGACTGCCGAGGCATTCGCTACAGTTACAGGGAACGAGGGTATTATACCGCAATCGTTCATAAGACTGGTGGATTTTTTCCAGTTCATGGGTAATTACCGCCAGGAGTTCTTTTTTGCGGTTTCCGGATACCCGGATTTTGAGTTGGCGCTGATAGTAATATTCGATAATTTCGGCGCGGGTTTGGTATTTGTTGAGGATTACGCCACTGCGCCAGACTAGGGTTTGGTTTTCTATCCAGGGGTGGGTTTCGACTATGAAGCGGGTGAGGATTCCTTTGGGCATAAACTCGTAGTCATAGCGCAAGATGAGATTGTTTTGCTCATCCCAATCGTAGTCGGGTTGATTGATATCTAAAAGTTGGGGGGCGATGTAGGTATTCGTCTGATTGGGGATGGGGTAGCAGAGTTTGAACCGGATCATTAATTGCAGCAGTTCATCCTGCATTGAGTTATATTCATCTTCATGCCAAATATCAGCCAGGGTGTCTTGGGTAAAACAGCCGAGATTTTTCTGAACCGTGGGATTATCTAAGACATTATAGACGGCGCTGGTTCCCCATTCGGGTTTGAGAATAATATAGTGTTTTAGGGTGGGGTCATCTTGGAAATGGAGGCAGACGCCGAGGTCATGTAAATAGCGACTGAGACGCCGCCTATCTTGGCGGTCAGTTAATTGATTGCGGCGGCAAATTTGGTCGTAGTCTTGTTGGGTGATATAGTTGCGGGAATCGTTTTCTAAGGCTGCGCGAACCCGTACCCAGAGTTTTGGTAAGGGGTTGCCTACATGGGGGAGGTGGGTAATATATTGTTGAATGGCGTCTTTGATGTGATCAAGTCCGCGATTGGTGGCAAAGTTGGCGGGGATAACTGCTTTGAGATTGGTGAATTGTCCCCGGAGTTGGCGTTCGTTAATGAGACATTGACAGTCTTGTTTTTCATTCTTGATAATCAGAACGGGGCTATTTTCGCTGAGGAGTTCCACGACTTTTAGCCACCAGTAAAAATCGGTGTTTTCTTTGCGGTCATCGGCGACTAAGGCATAGAGGGAACGTTTTGTGAGGAAGAATTGGTGAGTTTGATGATAGATTTCCTGTCCGCCAAAGTCCCAGATATTGACGCGAAAGTCTTCTCCGTTGGCGAGGGGAAAGTGCCATTGGATGACATCAATGCCTTGGGTGGATTTTTCATCGGGTTGGAGTTTGTAGGTTTCGCGTTCGATTTTCTTGGCTAGGGTGGTTTTTCCGGCTGCGCCTTCACCGACAATGATGAATTTGGCTTCGTAGAGGGGGGCGGTTTCTGTGGAGTCTTGGATGCGGAAATAGAAGTCCAGAATTTCTTGGACATCGCCGGGGTTTTGGTACGATTCTTTTGACCCTAAAATCTCTGGGGGGATGGGGAGGGAATTGTTGCGTAAATCTAGCATCTTTAGATTGGGTAGTTGTCTGATTTCCTGGGGCAGTTCTTGGAGTTTATTGACGCTGAGGTCAAGGGATTGCAGGGCGGTGAGTTGACAAATTTGGGGCGGCAGTTCTTGGATATTATTGCCGATGAAGTCAAGGGATTGCAGGGAGGTGAGTTGACAAATTTGGGGCGGCAGTTCTTGGATTCTATTACTGCCCAGGTCAAGGGATTGCAGGGCGGTGAGTTGACAAATTTGGGGCGGCAGTTCTTGGATTTTATTGTCGTATAGATTAAGGGATTGCAGGGCGGTGAGTTGACAAATTTGGGGCGGCAGTTCTTGGATTTTATTGCTTCTGAGGTCAAGGGATTGCAGGGCAGTGAGTTTACCGATTTGGGCAGGCAGTTCTTGGATATTATTGTGGCTGAGGTCAAGGGATTGCAGGGCGGTAAGTTGAAGGATTTCGGAGGGCAGTCCTTGAATTTTATTGCAGTATAGGTAAAGGGATTGCAGGGAAGTGAGTTGACCGATTTGGGGGGGCAGTTCTTGAATTTTATTGCTGCTGAGGTCAAGGGATTGCAGGGAGGTGAGTTGACCGATTTCGGGCGGCAATTCTTGGATATTATTGTGGCTGAGGTCAAGGGATTGCAGGGCAGTGAGTTGAAGGATTTCGGAGGGCAGTTCTTGGATTTTATTGCTTCTGAGGTTAAGGGATTGCAGGGCGGTGAGTTGAAGGATTTCGGAGGGCAGTTCTTGGAGTTTATTGACGCTGAGGTCAAGGGATTGCAGGGCAGTGAGTTTACCGATTTGGGCAGGCAGTTCTTGGATATTATTGTCCCAGAGGTCAAGGGATTTTAGGGAAGTGAGTTGAACAATTTCTGGGGGCAGTTCTTGGATATTATTGTCCCAGAGATAAAGGGATTTTAGGGAAGTGAGTTGAACAATTTCTGGGGGCAGTTCTTGAATATTATTGTGGCTGAGGTTAAGGGATTGCAGGGCGGTGAGTTTACCGATTTCTGGGGGCAGTTCTTGGAGTTGATTACCAACAACCTGAAGTTCTTCAAGCTGATGAAGCTGTCCAATTTCCCTAGGTAAGGCGCTTAACTTGTTCCTGATAGTCCTAAAAAAGGCAAAATAACCCTTAGAGGTAGACTTACATTTACCCAGAATCAGTTTTTTTAAGTGAGTCAGCTTGCCAATGTCCGGCGGTAGCACGGTTAAATCATTGCCAGACAGGTCAAGTTCTGTCCATTCTTCCCGCGCTGCTTGTTCAATGAGTTGGAGTAGTTCGTTCTCTGTCATCAGCCCGCCTTGAATCCTCTTTTCTTACTGTAGCCGATGGGGAAAATGGGGAGATGGGGAGACGCAGAGACAGGGAGACACCAGAGTGTTCTACATCTGAACGCAACGGGTTTGATAATTCTTTTCCCAGATTGACAAAAGAGCGATAAAGACTCGTTGATGAGTATCAAACACTCGTGAGTGAGTAAACTAGGACAGGGCGACGCGATCGCATTAAATGGAGTGGTGTTGTTAATTAAGCAAAGCGGGGCATTGGTGTCAACTTAAGTTTCACCCCTCACCCACGCCAGCCCTCACCCCCAGCCCCTCTCCCAAGCTTGGGAGAGGGGAGCAAGAGGGGAGCAAGAGGGGAGCAAGAGGGGAGCAAGAGGGGAGCAAGAGGGGAGCAAGAGGGGAGCAAGAGAATCCGGTTCCCCTTCTCCCATGCAACAAAAGCGAAGCATCCTCTGTCATCCCTCCTCGCAGGGGGGAACGAGGGGGGTCCGGAGTTGGGGTTAGGGGATGAGGGGGAAATGTTTAGGAGTAGATAGAAACCTTATGGTAGAGACTCCTCCGCCGAAACGTCTCTATCCATATCTGAAAAGGCGATCGCACATCCATTAAACACCGATAACGGAAAGGGTAGAATTCAAAGCCTCTCTCCTTGTAGGAGAGAGGTTTGGAGAGAGGTTTGGAGAGAGCCGATGAAAAGTAAGGACAATGATTGGGGTTTGAATGTACCAACCACAGAGCGATCGCCTAATTTTATCTATCCATATCTGAAGACGCGATCGCCCTGACTAAAGTTAAAATCGAGCTAACTGCTTTAAAATCCGCAGCACCGTATATAAATCATTACCCGGATTCAGCAGCGAGAATAACCGGGACAACCCATACTGGGGCGACTCTCCAGATATCACTTTCAGAAAAATAAAACTCCCTCCAGTAGTAATCATGCCCCTACTTAGTACCCTAATCTTATCCATTGGTATCCCGCGATCGCGAATTGGTTTGTCGCTTAAGGCACGATGCCAATAGCATGGGCTCTCGCATTCACGATTAACATTTAATCGTACAATCAATTTGGGCGCGAATGCTTTGCCCCTACCGCTCCTACCGTCCCTACCGTCCCTACGAATGACACAAGACAAATGACATAAGACAAATGGGTTTTATCGCTTTCCACTCAACTTCCGCCCTAACCGACGGAATCCCCCCATAGCTCCCACCAACTCCGGATACACTGGCACCAATGGGGACTTCTCCCGACTAAACCGCACCGCCAACGTGCGAATCAAGGTCAAGATTTCCGGGCGTTCAATCTCAGTTGTCGGGAATTGCAATAACGCCTCCAATGTCTGCGGTGTACCAATCCGACTTAATGCCATTGCCGCTTGCTCCCGGACAAACCAATCATTATCCTTAAGCAAGGGCATTAATGCCTGTAAAGCAGGTGCAGTACCGATACGCCCCAAGGCTGTCGCCGTTGCGCCTCGGATATCCCCATCGCCATCCTTTAATAGGGGAATTAACGCTTGTAGCGCCGCTGGAGTCCCCATTCTCCCCAATGACTCAATCCCCTGTTTTCGCACCCGTTTATCCTGATCCTGAAGAATCGGGATTAACGCGGTTAACGCAGGGGTTGTTCCCATCCGCCCTAACGCCGCTGCTGCTTCCTGGCGCACCACTGGATCAGTATCCGCTAACGCTGGAATTAACACCTCCAACGTCTGAGGATTCCCGGAACGCGCCAAAGCCTCCGCTGCTTCTTCCCGTACCACTGGATCAGCATCTTGTAGCGCCGGAATTAATGCCTCCAGGGTTTCCTTGGTGGCGATTTTCCCCAATACCATCGCCGCTTCTTCGCGAATCTGATTCTGGGGATGGTTCAGGGCTTGGATTAACGCCTGCACTACCGTGGGATTGTCCAGGTGAATCGCACCACTGGCTTGCCAACGGACAAAGCTATCCGGGTGATTCAGCACCTTAACCAATTCCTGCAAGGCTTCCGGTGTACCAATCTGCGCCAATGCCATCGCCGCTTCGCCTCGGACATAACTCTCCTGATCATGGAGGGCGACAATTAACGCCTGTATCGCCGCCGATGTGCCAATCCGCCCCATCGCTGCGGCGGCTTCACCCCGAACCACGCTATCCTCATCCCGGAGGGCGGGGATTAAGGCTTTCACGGTTTCGGCATCGCCAATATAACCCAAGGCGGTAGCGGCTTCTCCACGAACATACCAAGGTCCCTGATTTAGGGCTTTAATTAACGTGGCGACGGCGGAGGGACTACCAATTTGACCCAAGGCGGCAATTAAGGCGGCGACGAAATCTTTGCGGGTATAATATTGTTTCTCATCCAAATCCTGCTGTAACTTCTCTGCCATCTGGGAATTGGTTTGCCCCAAGGCGACAACGGTGGAGGCAATGAAGCCAACGAAGGGATAATGATGCCACAAGTCATAAATGTGGTCAATTACCTCAGTAATTAAGGGATGAGACAATTGATCACATTCAGCGATCGCCCGCCCAGTTAACAGGAGTAAGGTAGAGAAGATATCATCTTTTTCCTGAGTAATGGCTTCGAGTAACGGAATCGGATCATCCATTAATCCCGCCAGGAGACTGATGCTTTGATGCCAATCATAATCCCACAAATGGGCTTTCACCAATGCCATACCCTGACTGGGATTCTCTTGAATCACCCGCTGCAAATAACAGGCGGTTAAATAATCCTGGGTAATTCGGTGAATAAACACATAACGATCGCCTTCTTGAGTCAATCGATGCAGAATCCCCTGTTCTCCAGACAGTTGTACCAAGAGTTGGGCGGGGGTTTGTTGGCTTAAGGGTTCTAACGCCTGATCCTGGTTTAGGGCGTTAGCGATTTCCTGTTTCAATTCCTGGGAATCAAACACATCTTGCCCTTTACAGGTAAACTGATAAGCTAGGTCTTCCAATAAGCGAATTTTAACCCCACTCTCTGACCCCCGATGATACGTCCATTGACTCAGGAGATACTCGACAGTTTTCTGATAAATTTGACTGCGACGGGCGGGTAAGGTGAGGACTTGCTCATAATATAAGCTGCACAGTAAATAAAGTAATCGGGGATTTTGTGCCAAGCCGCGCAGTTGGGGATTTTGTCGCAGTTGTTCAATTAAGCTGTCAGCGGAAATCCCGTCTTTTTCTGAATCGGTGCCATGTTTAAACCAGGCGTGAATAAATCGTTCAATCTGGGGTTGACTCAGTGGAATAATTTCGACTTCCTTTGCCCCATTAATAAACGCGCCACCATACCCGACAATCCGAGAAGTACAAATAATCGGACAGGGATGGGTTTCCAGGAATTGGTTCAGTTTCGCGGCTAAGGTATTGCGATCGCGTTTGGGGACTTCATCCAAGGCATTGAACAACAACAGACATTTCCCTTGACGCAGTTTCGCCTGTAACCAGGGTTGAATATCCGCCCAAGTTGTGGGATAATCCCGTTGAACCTGGGATGCGATCGCCACCGCAATATCATCAGCGGTTTCATAGAGATCGACGAGGCGAATAAACAGCGGAAACACTGCATCCTCAACGGTAATTTTAGCATCCACCAATTTCTGTCGTTCACTGGCTGCCGTTAATGCGGCTTCTCGTCGGAGTAGCGCACTTTTCCCCATTCCCGGATCAGCTAGAACCATCAAGCGCTGATAATTTTTCTTTGCCTGTTCCCAGGGAACGCGGTATCGTTTGCTGTCAACGTCGCGATTTTTTATCGCATAAGCGCGTTTAAGTTCAGCTTCTGATTCGGCGTATCCCCAGAAGGTTTCCACCTCATGACGATAATTGCGTTCGCGGGTTACTTGAATGGGGATATAGAGAGATTTACGGGGAACTGGGTGTTGGGTATGTAAAAGGGTTTTATACTTAAAATGAGATTCGATATCCTCCAGAAACTGGCAAACGGATTCGATTTTCGGATCACGGTTCAGTGGGCGAGTGTCCTCGGTGTGGGTATCATGAGAACTAATCATAATTTTACCCCGGTTAATTAAAGCGTGTTTGAATCAATCGGAAAAGCTATAGCGCTGGCTTATGGATGGCACTAAAGTGCTCACTACAAACGAGCGCACCTGGGTGCTAGTCAGGACTATATAGGCTTGTGGGAGTTGCGATCGCGTTTATTCTGGATTGTCTTAACTCACGACTTAAAGGCGATCGCTATACTATGATTCTTATAATTATATCCGTTATAATTCTCGCTTTTCATCCCTGAACTCAATTGTGTCATTCTCAGGGGAGCGATCGCGCAACGAAGACTATGTGCCAATATGTCACGAACATATAGCACTACGTCTCAAACCAATCCGCACTCAAATCACGCCATTGAGGATTTGCCGATTCAATCAAAGCAATCTTTTTAGCACGTAACCACCCTTTAATCTGCTTTTCACGGGCGATTGCTTCCCTGATATCTGAAGTTTCCTGATAATAAACGAGTCGATTAATATTATATTTTTGAGTAAATCCAGGAATCAGCTTTTGTTTATGTTCGTATACGCGACGATATAAATCATTTGTCACGCCAGTATAAAGCGTTTTTGAACGATTCGTCATCATGTAGACGTAATACGTATTCACTTTCTTGGTTGGATTAGTATAATTGGAGCATTTTTCGGAATATGAAACCTTGGTCTCTTGAATTGAGTAATGAGATGCTTCGTTCCGTTCCTTCGCTTCGCTACGGACTCCACTCAGCATGACATTGTTATATCACTATATTAGTGTCATTCTGAATGGAGCGAAGCGGAATGAAGAATCTCTCGCCTATGTAGCACCTCCATCGGATAAAAGTTAAGCCAAATCTCGTCTAATTTGTGCGATCGCAGAATTCAACCCGTCAATCCCAAAACCGCAATTCCGCCTAACATTCCCGCCGGACCCCCCAGAAAAGCTAAAGCCGCCGTGATCGCCGCCGCCCCTGTCAATCCTGTCGCCGCCATCGTCACCACCAGAATCACCCCAGGTAATCCCAATGCGGCAATTTTTTTGACAACTTCATCCATTTTTATAACCTCCCTTCAGCAGCTTTTTCTATTAAGTTTAACCTGCCTTTCCGGAATCGACGGAGAAAACTGTAGCCAAAGATACCAAATAAAGTTAGGCGATCGCATACAGTGCAGTATACAGACAGATCCCCGACTTCTCCAAGAAGTCGGGGATCTTGCTTAAGGCTAAATAAAAAAATGTCATGAATGATTTATTCAAGAATGCTTTTATCCAAGCATTAGGAGTAGCTGCATTAATTTATATTGGGTTTCAACTTCTGGATTGGGGCATAGATGCAATCCTTCGTATTTTACGAAGTTTCGATAACTGGTATAGAATCTATGGCTCGAAATGGGCTGAAGAAGTTGCCATTGCCTTTGGTGTGCTTTATCTGCTGTTTGCGGCTGTAATTAATAGTAGAAGTCGTTAATAGGTTAAAAGTTTATAAAGATAAACAATAGATTTTAGGGTTAAAGACGTTTCGCGCATCGCGTCTGTAGGGGCGGGTTTAGGGAATTACGTTTCGCTATTGATGATAACGTCAATTCAAAACCCGCCCTGATCATCTGTCGCTAATCAGGACTTCCGCAGCTACACCACATATCGAGACAAAGGTGCGTTACGCTACGCTAACACACCCTACTGACGTGGCACAGCTAAAATTGTGGAATAGATTTGACGTTTAAACCGGGCGCAAGCCTTGCGCCCCTACAATTCTAATCCACCAAATAAGGTGTGCCACGCCACTACACATAGAGGCTTTGCGTAAGTCCTAACTAATTATCCATCCGTCGCACAGCGAAACCCAGCCAAAATCTGACGCACACTGGGATAATACCAATTACGGAAACTACACCGCATCGCCCACGGACGAGTTGTCCAACTACCACCGCGCAAAACTCGATGTTCGCCATCAAAATAGGCTTGAGAATAGCCGCGATAAGGATAACTGACAAACCCTTTGTATCCATCAAACCAACTAGCTGTCCATTCCCAAACATTCCCCAACAAGTCGTAGCAACCTGATGCACTTTTTCCCTGGGGATAGGCGTCAACTGGCGTGGTGTGTCCTACCGTATTATCGTAGTTACAAGAATAGGATGTGGGTTCCGTATCACCCCAGGGATAGATGTGACGACATCCCTTTTGTACATCCCAACTCGCCGCCTTTTCCCATTCAGCTTCACTGGGTAATCGCTTGCCGACAAAATTAGCATAAGCTTCGGCTTCATACCAACTCACCCCATAAACCGGATGATTATCCCAAAAGGGTTCATCGGACCAATAGAGGGGATAGGCGACAGGATTATCCTGCAACCATTTCCATCCTTCTATAGACCACCAGTTATGATTTTGATATCCCCCCGCTTCACTAAAAGCCCGATACTGTTGACAGGTAACCGGGTAGCGATCGATCCAGTAGGTATCTAAAAAAACGCGATCGCATGGGCGTTCGTTATCCATTGCATCAATCTCATCGCTTCCCATCTCAAACTCACCCGCCGGAATTTCAATCATCTGTCCTTTATCCGGCGTCTTATCTCCTTGAGGTGCAAAGGATTCAGTCAGAACGAATGACCTAGGCGTGCGTCCAGTTTGGCACAAGGTATTACCATGAGCCGATAGGCGGTGTAATTGCAAGATAAAGGCAATGGTTTCAGTATGTTGACTCTCGTGCTGCACTAACCATCGCCATAAGCGTTCTTGGTGATCCAGGGGGGCAATTTCCAGATAGTCAAAGACTTGAGTTCTGACGATATCCAGATAATCTTGAATTTCTGCCAAGGACGGTAATTTTTGGCGATCGCACTTGGGTAAACCATCCGCCGCAAAAAGCCGATGATACTCTGGGAACAGGGGTTTTAAGCCAGCATAGCGTTCTAGAATCCAGTACGCTTCCGTAAACGCAATATGACCCAAATGCCAACCCACGGGACTAAAATCCGGATGCGCTTGTCGGTAAAATCTGGTCTCGTCAATCCCTTCGATGAGAACTAACGTACCCCTGCGGCATTTTTCCATCCTTTGGCGGATGCTTTTTCGACAAGCATGAATTGAAGTAAACGTCACAATTTTCTCCCCCTCAACTGGACGAGTTTTGGCACAACTTTTCTAGTTTCCGGTGAATCGGGTTCACAAGCAAGAGTCGTAGGGAGTACTTAGGGTTTGCTGAATAAGTGTTGTGGTGAGGGGAAGCAGGGGAAGCTGGGGAAGCTGGGGGAGCTGGGGAAGCAGGGGAAGCTGGGGAAGCTGGGGAAGCTGGGGAAGCTGGGGGAGCTGGGGAAGCAGGGGAAGCTGGGGAAGCAAGGGGTACATTTTCCCTGAGCAAGGTGATGCCATACTTATGAAAAATGCTACCCCATTTCCTTGAATAAAACCCTCTGTAAATGAAGCTCAAAAGTATTGATAGCTAATAATTTTGGCTTTGTGCAGCCAGCCCTAAATATCGCCAAAAAAAGTGGCACATCCAGCAACGTGCCACTTCCTCCCAGTATCTATAACTTAATCAGCGGTCTACTGAACCCATGATTACGTCAACACTACCAAGAATCGCCATAATATCTGCCACTTTCACTCCCCGCAAAATATGGGGAACAATTTGCAAATTATTGAAATCCGGTGGACGAATCTTCCAACGCCAAGGAAAGATATTATCATCTCCGATAATGAAAATTCCCAATTCTCCCTTGCCACTTTCCAAGCGAACATAGTGTTCACCCTGGGGAATCTTAAAGGTTGGCGGAATTCTCTTACCACTAAACTGATAATCAAAATCATTCCACTTAGATTTCTTTCCTTCAGCCATACGTTTGGCTTCCAGATTTTCATAAGGACCACCCGGTAATCCTTTTAATGCCTGACGAATAATTTTCAGGGATTCCCGCATTTCCCGAATCCGAATTAAATATCGGGCGAGACAATCCCCAGCGGTTTCCCAATGGATGTCCCAATCAAAGTCGTCGTAACATTCATAGTGGTCAACTTTCCGCAAGTCCCACTTCACGCCAGATCCCCGTAACATCGGACCGGATAGTCCCCAGTTAATCGCTTCTTCGCGGGTAATCGTACCCACCCCTTCAACACGACGGCGGAAGATGGGGTTGTTGGTAATTAGGCGTTCGTATTCATCGACTTTAGGGGCGAAGTAATCGCAAAAGTCTTCACATTTGTCAACCCACCCATAAGGAATATCAACCGCTACTCCACCAATACGGAAGTAATTATTATTAATCAGGCGTTGTCCGCTGGCGGCTTCCCACAAGTCGTAAATTAATTCCCGTTCCCGGAAGATGTAGAAGAAAGGCGTTTGCGCCCCTACATCAGCCAGAAAGGGTCCTAACCACAGCAGGTGATTGGCGATGCGATTCAACTCCAGCATAATCACGCGGATATAGCTGGCGCGTTTGGGTACCTCAATATCCGCTAATTTTTCCGGGGCGTTAACGGTAATCGCTTCGTTAAACATGCCCGCTGCATAGTCCCACCGACTCACATAGGGGACATACATAATATTCGTGCGGTTCTCAGCTATTTTCTCCATACCGCGATGCAGGTAGCCGATAACCGGTTCGCAATCGATCACATCCTCCCCGTCTAAAGTGACGATTAAGCGGAGAACGCCGTGCATGGACGGATGGTGAGGACCCAAGTTGAGAACCATTGGGTCGGTTCTGGTTTCGAGTTGTGCCATAGTGATGTATTTGGTTTACCCAATTTTTAGCGATGACGCTTTAACATAGACATTCAGGTAATGGTCTAGGGTAAGGGTACAATAACACCCTGTCCCAGAGAGCGCGATTAGCACGAATCTTTTTCTGAATATCCCTATTGTCTATTGATTTGTGTCCACCTTGGGATTGAATTGACCAACCCTACGGATTGACAACCGTTATTGCTCATCGCTGATCGCTTCGCTTATGTTTACTTTTGTTGCATCCCTTTAATTATATGGAGTTTGAGGCGCAAGCAGCGCAGTTTTTTCATCGTTCAGTCTTAAGTCAGGAGTTAATCGCTGGATTGGCGATTCGTCCAGGTGGGCATTATTTGGATGCGACGGTGGGTGGAGGTGGACATAGTGAGTTAATTCTATCTGCTGTCCCAGATGTCCGTGTCACCGCTATTGACCAAGATGCCCAGGCGATCGCAGCGGCTAAAGCCAGGTTAGCACCCTATGGCGTGAGCATCCAATTTTGGCGGGGGAATTTTGTGGACTATCAACCGCCGGACTCGTTATTTGATGGCATTGTTGCTGATTTAGGCGTTAGTTCCGCCCAACTGGATATTCCCGATCGCGGCTTTAGTTTTCGCCATCAAGCCCCTCTAGATATGCGGATGGATCAACGCCAATCCTTAACCGCCGCCCAGATTATCAATCACTGGGATGAAACCCAACTGGCAAACATGATTTATGAGTATGGTGAAGAACGCTTATCCCGGCGGATTGCCCGGGCAATTGTGGAACGTCGCCCCTTTGAAACCACCACCCAATTAGCCGAGGCGATCGCGCGATCAGTTCCCAAAAAATACCGCTATGGTAGGATTCACCCTGCCACTCGCACCTTTCAAGCTCTTCGCATTGCCGTGAACCAAGAATTATCCTCCCTAGAAAAATTTCTCAATTGTGCGCCAACTTGGTTAAAACCAGGCGGCAGAATTGGTATTATTAGTTTTCACAGCTTGGAAGACCGTCTGGTTAAACACCACTTGCGGGATTCACCAATATTGCGGGTGCTTACCAAAAAACCCATAACTCCACAACCCACGGAACGGGATGAAAATCCCCGCGCTCGTTCTGCCAAGTTGAGATTGGCTGAACGTCTTTGAAGGGACAAGAGACTACAGGGCTAGAGTCAGTCGAGTCATCCTATGGGCGTTGGTACTGGATTGGGAAAATCAGACTAGAATACTCGCTTTTTCAACGCATGGTATGACAATTTTGTCAACTATTAAGACGAAGTTAGTGTTCTAATATACAAATAGATGGCGACGTAGTTGTCGTCATCAATCTACTGTTCCTTATTATCCCCAAGTTGGTGTCAATAAGCAGATGTTGCTGAAAAATTACTGAATATACCACTCTGGCGAAGAAATATCAGGGCAGATGCATCGAGCCAAACTTAATCTGACACCAGGGAGTTCTACTCGTAGCCAGCTTAAAGTGGATGTTTGGTATTATTTCGTTTTCAAGAAAACATCTGACAAACGTTTGGATCTTCCAAAATAGACTGTTCCTTTTGTTGATGACTCACACTTGCCCTAAATAAATTATGAGGGAAATTGTAATCGGGAGCCTCAGGGTGTCCCTAATGATGCCTATTCTTGGTTATTTGTGGTGGATCGGCTCAAAATCACAGATTGAACGACAACCGGGCTGGTTTTATATGCTGGCGGGTTACGGCTTAATTTGTCTGGATGGGTTTATGGATTTAGTTAACCGTACTCTTGGGTTGACCACCCTAAACTCGAATCCAATTGATACGCTGATTCCAATGACGCTGGCATATCTGGTGGGATTTGGACTGTTGCTTATCGGCTTATGGCAATGGTTACCGTTTGTTGCCAAGGTAAAGAAGCTAGACATTTTGTCCCCTTCATACCCTAACTGGGAAGACTATCATACCTGCAAATTATACGATCAAGGCGGCACGATCGCCCAGTCGGATGAACTGAAGCAAGAGATAGCAGACTGTCTAAACACTAAAGCCGAACTGCAACAGCAAGAAGAACAATTTCGGGCAATTACCCAAGCCTTCCCTGTACCTGTGGCGATCGCCCGAGTCTCTGATGGCACAATTGTCTACGGAAATTCCCACGCTAACGTAATGTTTGGCGTCGCTACCTCAGAGTTAGTCGGTAACTCAATGCCCGATTTTTATGAAAATCCTGCCGACTGGCAAAAACTGTTAGCCACATTAGACCAAAAGGGTGTTGTCCAGAATGCTCAAGTTCGTGTTCATACAATTAATGGCACGCCCTTGTTGGTAACGGTATCGATGCAGCTGTTGACCTTAAATCAGGAAAAAACTATTTTGAGTGTATTCCATGATATCAGCGATACCTATCAGCAAATTACCCAATATCAGCAAACAGAAGCCGTTCTCAAAGACAGTGAAGCTTGCTATCAGAGGTTGGTTGAACAGTCTCCCGACGCGATCGCCCTCGAAAGTCAGGGTACACTGGTTTATATCAATCCTAAAGGTGTCAAACTACTGGGAGCCATTAGTAAAAGTCAACTTATCGGTAAACCTTGGTCAGAGTTTAACCCTAAGGATCAGGGAAATCAGAGAGATAGGGAAGATCACCGAGTTGTTGGTTCTGAGCATACAGAGAAATTCTCTGATCACAAACGAAGGACGAATCCACCTCACACCCTAACATTACCCACAAAATTTGTTACCGAACAAGTTGTGCAGTTAGACGGTCAGATCATTGATGTGGAAATTGCCCGTTTACCCGCCATTTATCAAGGTCAAAGAGCAACCCAACTGGTTATTCGAGATCTGACCCATAGAGAACAGCCAGACCGAGAACTCAGAGTACGGGCGCGTCAGCAAGCAACTATCGCTAAATTGAGCCAACGGGCGCTTTCGGGACTGGATTTAAATACCCTGATGGACGAAGCGGTAAGTACGATTGCTCAAACCTTAGAGGTTGAGTATTGCAAAGTGTTAGAACTCCTACCCAATGGTAATGTGTTTTTACTAAAAGCGGGTGTGGGTTGGTCGCCGGGATTAGTTGGGTATGCTTTAGTCGGTGCCAACAGGAATTCCCAAGCGGGTTATAATCTGATATCTCAAGAACCTGTCGTGGTTGAAGATCTACCGATTGATACTCGCTTTAGTGGACCCCCTCTGCTCTACAATCATCGCGTAGTCAGTGGTGTGAGTGTGGTGATTCCGGGTCAAGAGCAACCCTTTGGAGTGTTGGGGGCGCATACCACCAGCCAGCGCCGTTTTAGTGAAGATGAGATTCACTTTCTCCAAGCGGTTGCCAATGTTTTAGCCTTGGCGATTGGACATCAGCAGTCAGAGGCGAATCTCTATCTGATGCAGCGAGCGATCGCGGCGAGTAATAATGGGGTGATTATTACTGATCCTAATCAACCGGATAACCCAGTTATTTATGTTAACCCTGCCTTCGAGTCAATGACGGGTTATACCGCAGAGGAGGTGATTGGACACAACTGTCGTTTCTGGCAAGAACCTGATTATAATCAAGCCGGGGTGACTAAGTTAGCGACAGCGATTCAAGAGCAACGAGAGTGCCATGTCATTTTACAGAACTATCGTAAAGATGGCAGCCTTTTCTGGAATGAACTCTATGTTTCGCCCGTCTTTGATGGGGATGGCTATTTAACCCACTTTGTCGGGATTCAAACCGATATTACTAAACGGAAGCAGGCAGAGGAAGCCCTGCGACAGAGTGAGGAAAAGCTGGAGAGTATTCTCAGGTCTCTAGACGATGTGGTCTGGTCAGCGTCCCTGAAGACTCAACAGTTTATTTACCTGAATCCGGCGACAGAACGAGTTTATGGTCGCCCCGTATCCGACTTTGTGGATTGTCCCAGTCTTTGGGAGTTAGTCGTTCATCCTGATGATCGCCAACGGGTGGAAATAGCATCTCAAACGCTGATGCACCAGGGGAGTAAAGATATAGAATATAGGGTTGTACGACCGGATGGCGAAGTGCGTTGGCTGCGCGATCGCGCCCGCCTAATTTACGATCACAGAGGTACTGCCATTCGTATGGATGGAATTGCTACCGATACGACCAAACGCAAACAAGCTGAGGCGGCTTTACTCAAAAGTGAGGAGCAGTTTCGCCTCACCTTTGAACTTGCTCCCATTGGCATGGCAATGACTTCCCTTGAGGGTCAATTCCTCAAGGTTAATCAGGCATTGTGTGACGCCTTGGGGTATACGGCTCAGGAACTGTTGGCTCTCACGTTGACAGAAATTATCCACCCGACTGAACGGACACTCGACGATACCCAACATCAATCGTTGCGGCGGGGAGAACTCTCCCATTTGCAAACTGAACGGCGTTTTATATCAGAATCTGGCAGAATTGTCAATGCTATTTTGAAGGTTGTGTTAGTTAGAGACTCTCAAGGTCAACCCCTGCACTATATTAGTCAGGTGGTGGATATTAGCGATCGCAAACGCATGGAGGAACAGTTACTCCACGATGCTTTCCACGATGTATTGACCGGATTACCGAATCGGGCATTATTCATGGATAGGCTCGAGTATGCGTTGCGACGGGCAGGGCAACGCTGGGACTATTTATGTGCGGTGATTGTCTTGGATTTAGACCGTTTCAAGGTGATCAATGATAGTTTGGGTCATCTGGTCGGTGATCGACTGCTGAGTGCGATCGCCGACCGATTACAAGGGTGCTTACGCCCCAGCGATACCTTAGCTCGGTTAGGGGGAGACGAATTTACGATTCTACTCGATGATATTCCCAATACGGGAGCAGCCAAAGATATCGCCAAATCGATTCACCAAACGTTGGAATCTTCATTTAACTTAGATGGGTATGAGGTGTTTGCCACAGCCAGTATCGGGATTGCCCTGAGTGGTATGGGGTATAACCGAGCGGAAGATTTGCTCCGAGATGCCGATACCGCCATGCATCGGGCAAAGCTTCAGGGAACCGCTTGTTATGTCATGTTTGACACCGCCATGTCCGGTCGCGCCCTTGCTCAGTTACGCTTGGAAACCGAACTGCGATGGGCAATTGAACGCCAAGAACTTGAGGTTTATTACCAACCAATTATTTCCCTGGCGACAGGTAAGATTACCGGGTTTGAAGCGCTGGTGCGTTGGCAGCATCCAGAACAGGGAATGATTTCACCGGGCGCGTTTATTCCGTTAGCTGAGGAAACGGGTTTAATTATTCCCATTGGTCAGTGGGTGTTGCGAACATCCTGCTATCAGCTACGCCAATGGCAACGACAGTTTAGCCACTATCCCCCGTTAACCATGAGCGTTAATTTGTCGGGGAAACAGTTTTCCCAAGCGGATTTAATTGAGCAAATTGACCAAATTATTCAAGAGACAGATGTCAATCCCAGCACTCTCAAGTTGGAAATTACCGAAAGCGGGATTATGGAACATTCCGATTCGGCGTCGGCTTTATTGGAGCGATTGAAGGCATTGAATATTGAGTTGTACATTGATGATTTTGGCACCGGGTATTCGTCGTTAAGTCGCTTACATCAGTTTCCCATTGATGCCTTAAAAATTGACCGTTCCTTTGTCAGTCGCATGGGGGATGCTGGGGAAAATGGGGAGATTGTGCAAGCGATTGTAACCTTGGCTCACAATTTAGGTATGGATGTTGTAGCAGAAGGGATAGAAACGACTATGCAGTTAGCCCAACTGAGAGGGCGGCGATGTGAATATGGTCAAGGATACTTTTTCTCTAAGCCATTGAATCGGCAAGCCGCAGAACAGTTAATGATTAATTTACCCCAGTGGTAAAGGCTCAACAGACGGGGATAGCTATTGATTCCATTCCCCGATCTCCTCAAAGGATGTATCGCATTTTCGGTTCATTGGACTGTGGACAAAAACAATAAATTTGCGTAATTTATTAGCCAATGCATTTGGGGTATAAAAATTAGATGTAGCGGCGGGTTTAGGGACAATTGTAGGGGCGGGTTTAGGGAATCAATTCAGCTAGTCACTACTAACGGAACAACAAAACCCGCCCTCCCCACCGATCAATGAACAACAAAACCTGTCCATTTCCCCACCGGACGGCAATCGATTAATCCCAAACTGGACAACAAAACCCACCTTAAGAAACGATAGTTGTAAAACCCGCCCCTACAAACCATGCCCTTGAAGATTTTCCAGCTCGTTTGTACTCAACTGGGCTTGACATTGTTGCAACTGATGCCAAAGAGACTCGATCTGCTCGAACGCCTGATCGGGAGACAATTTACCCGCCGTTTGTAAGTTGCAAATATAGCTGACTCGCTGGGCAAACTCTTGCAGATTGGCATTCAGCACCAGATGCTCCGGCTTGACGGCTCCGCGATAACGGGCGCGGGGATACAGAAAGTTGTGTTTGGATTGCTGCATGGCTACCGCTCCCCGACTATTGCAATTAATTGTTAATTACAGATAAGTTAACTCCATGTTTACCTGAGCTGTCAAGTGAACCTTGATCATGGCGCGATCGCATGAACGCCATAGCAATTGTAGTGTTGACCCACAGTAGCCGTTGTTCAGCGCAGACATTTTGCCACTCAAGAGCCATTCATCCCTTGGCTAGGGGCTGTGATTAGCTGGGAAAACCACTTCTGTTAATCCGAATTCAGTTGATAAAAATTCTTAACTTATTGTCGTCTCATTCCAGCTCAACTAAGAGATTTGGACAGATTTTGAACGCCTCACAAGTCAGCAAACCCTTACAAAACGTTGATTAAACGGGTTATCAAAACCGGAGTGCGTCAGTTTTGTCATAAAACTTAATACTAGCTTATTGATAATTTATCTAAACTAGCGCTATCTTGTTGAATATCTTTCGCAACAAATTGCACACCTCAATCGACGGACACTTATGCAAACCTATGACAATCCAGACGTAAAGTACGATTGGTGGGCAGGCAATGCCCGGTTTGCCGATCTCTCTGGCTTATTCATTGCCACCCACGTTGCTCAAGCTGCCCTCATCACCTTCTGGGCAGGCGCATTCACCCTGTTTGAGATATCCTGGTTTGACCCCACCCTGGCGATTGTCGCTCATTCTTGCCAGAACATTATTCCTCAACATTCAGTTGTAAATCTCGATTAGCGATCTCAGCCAAGCCAAAACAGTCTTGTCAGAAAACAGCTTGAGGGATCAAGGTTCATCCATAGCGTTTTTCTTGGATTTTTGAAATGTCTAAATTTCCCGATGCCCTTTGGCTCCATGTCAGTCCAGCTTTAGCACGATTTGATCGTCCCTTACTGAGTCATCTTTCGGAGTACGGTGCGATCGCTCGGTGGCACTATCACCAAACACTGGACGAACCGACGTCTCTAGACGCCGCCTTGGTATTACTCCATGACTATCTCAAGTCTAGCGATCGCCCCCTGCATCTTCTCGGACACAGCACAGGCGGATTGTTAGGACTCCTGTATGCTCATCGCTATCCTGAACGTGTGCGATCGCTAACACTTCTATCCGTCGGCGTTTATCCAGGGGTGGATTGGCAAGCACACTACTATATTCAACGCCAAATGCTGCTCCTACCCCGCGACGTTGTGTTAACCCAGATGGTTTACAACCTGTTTGGCTGTCACTGTCCCCTGATGGTACGAAGACTCATACCCGTTCTCAAGCAGGATTTAATCAGTTTAATCGCAAAGACTTGCTACCTCTGGGTTCAGACTATTTTTGGGAAATTGAACAAGGTATCGTGCGATCGCGTCGAAATCTCATCCTCACCACGGGTAAACCTTCTCGGTATAATGAATAAGCATTTTGGAAGCATCAAAACCTTGATATACCTTAGGGTGGGCATTGCCCACCCGCCTTAATTAGCGTGCCTTATTGACTTTTGATCGTTAGAAATCCAGCACCTTGTCAGCCGCTAAAATTAAGTTAGGGATTTCATTATCCTCCAAGGCAAGTTGGCTTCCAGGACGCAAAGAATTTTCATCAATCCCGACGGCGCTGGCACAAACCGGACAGACGATAATCTTGCCACCTGCTGTCACAAAATCCTCATAGAGTTCAGCAACAGTCATGGTACTGTCGCCCCAACGCAGATCTAAGGGTTGTCGAACATCTGCCAGTCGCACGCCTTCCAGGGTTAGCACTAGCGTAACCTGTGCCCCTTTCCTTTGCATACTACCCCCCAGCTTCAGCGCCATCAAAACAGCGTGAAGATCATCGGTGCTGTGTTGAAGATGCACAATAATGTTCTGCGGGTTAGCCGGGGTAATTTCCTCCCCTGTGTTGGGTGTGATCTCCCTAGGTTGGGCGTAACCCGGTAATGGCGTAGCTAACGGTAATACCAGCACTGCGCCTAAAAGTGCGATCGCCCCTCTACCTACTCTGCCACTGCCCTGTTGCATAATATTTATACCTCAAGCCGTTTGACAATTGTGTTGATGTTGTTGTTTCGGTGCGGCACAACGTTTGAGAAATGCCGAATCGATGATCATGCTTGTCTTGTGTTTTGTCAAAAGACAAACGGTCAAATCTATTATTAGGGGCGATCGCACTCTATGCTGATGTCATCATACCCGTCTGTTATAGTTCGGCACCATTGTAGAGACTAAAATGCAACGTCTCTACATAAATGATGTGTCCTAACAGCCATGGCGGTTGCTATAATTCGGGGCGATCGCGTCTTTTTTTTGGTTAACCCGTCGCCTCATCTTTTTCGTTCTTTGGATTGGGTGTCCTCCGGTTGGAATTCTGCCCATCCTCTACAGACAATCTCGTAACATTTTGGTGGGGCAATGGGTAAATTTGTCAAATTAAAAAATGCCGCTGATTAATAGGTTAGTGGCGATAAAATCGTGCTGCCAATCTTGAGAGTTTGTTTCAGCCATTTGTCATTTGTCATTTGTCATTTGTCATTTGTGATAATTGAATGGTTAGGTCTGGGCGGGTTTAGTGATGTTAGGGTGGACAAAAAACGATGGTAGTGAAACCCGCCCCTACACCCCTACAATAGATTTTATAATTGCTTTTCCATCTTCCCCAAGCACTTAATCCTGTAGGTTTAGAAAACTCTGACCTTAGTCGCCAATCCCAGTCTTCGCAACAGACGAATCATCAGCCAAACCAGGTCAATTTCCCACCACAATACACCGTACCGTGCACAAGATTGGCAAGCATGGTGATTGTTGTGCCATCCTTCACCAAACGTCAGCAAAGCCACCCACCAGCAATTCGTGGAGTAATCGCCTGTCGCGTGGCTGCGATAACCAAATTTGTGGCATACGCTATTCACGCAACAGGTACTATGAAATCCGACAAACAGGCGCACAAAAATGCCCCACACCACAAACGGCATTCCTCCTAACCCATACAATAAAATCGCCAACCCCACTTGCAAACTAATGTAATGCTGGTGGCAGAACCGATAAAATTGATCATCAGCAATGTCTTGAGTAAACCGAGACAATTCAGTTTTTGCTGACACCTCATGCATTAACCAACTGATATGACTCCACCACAATCCCTGAGTCGAATCATGGGGATCAAAGGGTTGATCACTATACAAATGATGAATTCGATGGTAACCAACCCAACCCAGAACCGCTCCTTGTCCCGCCAACGTACCGCAGAAAATTAGACAATATTCCAACCATTGAGGCACTTGTAAACTACGGTGACTGGCTAAACGATGGAAACCCAAAGAAATACCGAGTCCAATCGTTATCCAGTGCAACAATAGGGCAACACCAACAGCACTCCAGTTAAAATTACTCGGCAAAAATGCCAAGAGAGCTAATAGGTGTAACGCGCCAGTCGCGAGAATAATTGTCCAACGTGGACGGGGTATATTTGACATACAAATGCTCAAAAATTTAACAATTCTTACCGGAAACAGGGCTGAAATTCATGCCAACGCCGACAAACTTGTCGGTCACATTCAGGAGGGGAAATTTTTAGGTTATGCAACAGATGAATTTCGGTTTGAGTCTGCGCCGTGAGTAGCAAGATTACATCTTCGTCAGGGTGATAACGATCCACCAAGAGCATAAGTTGGTCAATGACACCTTCCTCAAATTTGTGTGCTTGCATCTGACTCACCACCTGGGGTTTAGCAATGAATTCAGCATGGAACGGTATCCAATCCAGACTGATTATCTTCGATGCGATCGCGGTATCCTGCACATCCACACAAACTATCCCGCGACCGGATTCAACATAACCGTTCCAAGCGTAATACCCAATCACCAACAAATTGGCATGAATAAACTCATTTTGCCAGTAGCCAAAATTACCTTGCCAAACACTATTTTCCGGACGCATGGGTTTCCTCCCGCAGCATTTTTGCCGCTTCTACCATATTTTTCAACGCCGGAATCACTTCGTCCCAATGGCGAGTTTTCAAGCCACAGTCGGGATTCACCCAAATTTGTTCAACGGGCAAATTAGCCACTCCTGTCCGTAGTTGTTTCAGAAGGTGTTCTGTTGTGGGAATTACTGGACTATGGATGTCATAAATCCCATTCCCCACCTGATGAGCATATCCAGCATTGGTAATTTCAAACAAGGTTTCATTATTACTGCGGCTATTCTCAATCGATAAAACATCCGCATCCAGACGCTGAATGTGCTGAATAATATCCCCAAATTCGGAATAACACATATGAGTATGAATTTGGGTTTGGGGTTTGGCAATTCCAGCACTGAGACGAAACGCATCCACTGCCCAAGACAGATAATCCTGCCACCGTTCTGGTTTCAGCGGTAAACCTTCTCGCAATGCCGGTTCATCAATCTGAATAATCGTCGCTCCCGCTGCTTCTAAATCCGCCACTTCTTGCCGCAAGGCTAAGGCAATTTGGAATGCCTGTTCCTGTCGGGAAATGTCGGTACGGGGGTACGACCAATTAATCATGGTTACGGGTCCGGTGAGCATCCCTTTAATCGGTTTTTCCGTTAATGACTGGGCAACGTTAAACTCACGAACCGTCATCGGCATCTGACGCACGACATCACCGTAAATAATTGGGGGACGAACATAGCGACTGCCATAACTTTGCACCCATCCATGTTGAGTGAAGGCAAAACCTTGGAGTTGCTGTCCAAAAAACTCTACCATATCAGTGCGTTCAAATTCACCATGTACCAGCACATCCAATCCGGCTTCTTCTTGATAGCGAATACACTGAGCAATTTCGGCATCAATTGCCTTTTGGTAATCAGCCAGAGTGATTTCGCCGCGCTTCCATTGCCGCCGTAGTTTCCGCACCTGTGAGGTTTGCGGAAATGAGCCAATTGTGGTGGTGGGAAATGGGGGAAGTTGAAGTTGTAGTGGCTGTCGTTGGGTATAGGGGAGCAATCGCTCAAAGGCATCAACATTCAATGACTGAAGCTGTTGTTGAACCTGTGCATTAGGGGGACTGAATTGCTCAAATGCTGTTTGGCGTGTGGCAATATCCTGCAATTGCGATCGCCTGTCTTCCCCTTGGAGGGTTTGCGCCAAAATGACCACTTCTTGGAGTTTTTGTTCCGCAAAACTCAGTACATTTCGTAGGGGTTCGGGTAACTTAGTTTCCCGTGTGGCGTCGTAGGGAACAAACTGTAGGGAGGCGGAGGGTTGAATGGATAGGTTGGAGGTAATCGGTTTAATCTCGTCTAGGATGGGTAAAAGGCGATCGGGTCGAATTTGCCAGACGTTTCGTCCATCCACAATACCCACACCCAGGCGTTTATCGCTGGGAAACCCATGGCGTTTAAGTTGGTCTAGATTGCGCCCCCGGGTAAAGTCTAAACTGATGCTGGCAACGGGTAATTGGATCACCCAGGGATAACTTTCACCCAAATCATCAAAATAGGTGACCAAATCTAGCGGTATACCCACCTGCGCCAATGAGGCGTAAGTTGATTCATAGTCGTCTTTAAACTTAGCCGTATCTCCCAAAACCAGGGCAGGTTCATGAATTTGGACTTCCTCTATACCCAAGGGTTTGAGTGCCTGTAGCAGATTCACATAGCGATCGCACAGGGGACGAATGATCTCCGAAATCGGCATATCTAACCGACTCAATCCTAGGAGTGTCATCGGTCCTAAAATAATCGGAGTTGCCCGTTTCCCCAGAATGTACTGGGCGCGTTTAACGGTTGCCAAAACCGGATTAAAATCTGTCGGTTGCAGTGGGGCGGAAATTTCCGGTACGAGGTAGTGGTAATTCGTATCAAACCATTTGGTCATTTCTAGGGCGGGAATGCCTTCTTTCCCCCGTGCCATGGCAAAGTATTGTTCTAAACCGGATAGATGGCGAAATCGTTCTGGAATCAATCCCAAATAAATAGACCAATCGAGTACAGAGTCATAGAGGGTAGCGTCACCAATCCCGATGCGATCGATACCGGCTTCACGTTGGGTTTGCCAGTTGGTTTCTTCAACCTGGCGCACAGTTTCCCATAAGGATTCTGCGTCTAATTTGTTACTCCAGAAGGCTTCTAAGGCTTTTTTGACTTCGCGGTTTTTGCCGATGCGAGGATAGCCTACTGTTGCGGTTTGAATGGACATGGTTTTTCTGGGTTTAATTAAGGTGTAATAGCCCGGATTTGATCAAGCGCTAAGGGTAGCACTTCACCATCAAGGAACAGCACTCAAGCTATCTAATGCCTCAGGCAATTAATCGGTGTTCCCGGAGTCATTAGAGCGATGAAATGCTATAGGTTGTGTTTAATTGGTGCAATTTCCTCAAAGGCAGAATCTGTGCCAGAAAATCCGGTTCAACGGTTCAGGCGATTCTGACCTAGGCGGGAAAGCCTTGGATATAGTAATGCTATATTTCCGGACAGCAGAAGCACTGCCTTGGATGGATAAATTGCCAAACCAATCGAGTAATGCCAGTTAGCATCTGTAGCGTATTTCTGGCACGATCAGAGCGTAAAATCGCGGGATGAGACTATTCATGATTGTATACATCTGTACCTCGCAGATGGATGAAATGATTTGACTAAAATTGCTTGACATTCGGCGGGCATTCTGACTCAAAGACCTCAGTCTCATTACAGCTGCGGGACAGCGTCGGATTTGCACCGAACTTTCCCCATTACTTCTAACGGCTGATCCCCGTTAGAACCGAAGGTTGATTTTCACTATATCACCATTATGTCTTTTTTGTCTCCCCAGCTCCCCTGATTTTGCTCAGCAGGGGAATAAACAAGGGGAATGGTGGAAATGGTTAAGTTTTATGACTCTCTGTTGCCAGCAGATATCCACAAAACAGATGATATGAGCCTCTGGCATCGTAACCATTAGCCAGAGAGGTGACATGCTCCCTCTGCTTCAGCCGTAACGAATTGTCCGAAAGTCCACACGGTTTGTATCCGGCTCATAAAATGTGTAAGTGGCTTTTCCGGGTTCTCGTCCCACATTACCCACCCCAATAACCCGACGAGGAGATGCTGTTGCTGTCTGAACCGACTGTTGACCCTCAAGCGTGGTGATTTGTGAAGACACAGAACCTCCTTGCAGTTGGTACTCAAAAGTTAAACCCGATCGACCACAAAATAGGTTAGTTGCACCCACACGCATCAAGCGATCGCACATCTGCCAAGGGGGTGTCTGAGGCGTCAATTCATCATCCACACTCACGCTGCTACCATGAATCAGTAGACAATCGAGTTCTAAGAACCCAAAATCTAGGCGGCGAATCCATTCAACCGTTTGCCGGGAAACAGCATCCCAAAGCAATTTTACGGTGTCAGCACCATAGTTCTCAATCAGTTGAGTCGGTTCGCCTGTAGCTGCCAATCCATGAAGAATCAGACATTGTTCCTCCCACCAACCTGTACAGATTTTGGGTAAACATTCGTTGGGTTTTGGAGAACGAATTCGCCGCACGACCTGTTCACTTTCGGGTCGAGAACTAATAAAATCCCCCAAAATATAAATATCATTTACGCCTCTATTCTGGTGTTGAATATCGGAAATTACCGCTTCATAAGCAACAATATTTCCTTCAATTCCACTTAAAATTGCCCAGGTTTCCATTGTTATTCAGTATGGGGGAGAATTGGACTTAACGGTGGAGAAGTCGTTTGTCATTTGTCAGGCTTTAAAGACAGGATAAACGTGACAACCGTCTGCCTTCTGTTAACTTATGACCAAGAAAGGTTTATCGCGCACAAATATGAGTTGGATCATCCGCTTTTTCGGCATACTCCAATCCTCGTGCCAATCGCCACGCAAAAATAGGAGGTAAGCCTTTATCAATAATTGCCGCACAGGTTTTTTGGTAGTCGTACTCAACCTCCCTCAACGTTACCTGTTCGGTTTCATTATCGTAAATAACATAGGTGGCATTCGGGCGTCCGTGACGAGGTTCTCCGACAGAACCCACATTGATAATCCGTTTCAGGGGAGCCTGGAAAGTTTGCTGTTGTTGCTGTTCCTCGCTACTCATCTTGACTTGCAGTTGACCCCCTGCTAACGTCCGCACATAAGGCAGATGGGTATGTCCACAGAAAAGGACATCAGCACCCGTCGAGAGAACTCGTTCCACGGCTAAAAAAGCATCTAACTCCGGCAACAGGTATTCATGATTACTGTGAGGACTCCCATGAACAAAACAGAGGTTCCCTTCTTTTAAGCTATAAGGTAGTTGGGCGAGGAATTCTCGTGTTTCAGGGTGAATTTCCTGATTCGTCCATTCGTGAGCAATGCGTCCTCGTTTTTCGGCTAATAGTGAAGGATAGGAACATTCGCAAGCGTTTAATCCTTCAACAACATCTTCATCCCAACATCCCTGACAGGTGGGAATATCGAGAGAGCGAATTTGTTCGACTACAGCATTGGGATGGGGTCCATAACCCACTAAGTCGCCAACACAAACGATTTTGTCAGCGTTTTGGTGATCAATATCTAATAAAACGGCATCTAAGGCTGGGTAGTTTCCGTGAATGCAGGAGATAACAGCAAGTTTCATGCTTCTTCTTCTTCTTCTTCTGGATCTAAAATAGCTAAGGATTCTTTGATTTGTTGTTGGTAATGATGAACAGCTACATCCGATAAACAGCAATCTTTCAGTGTTTGGGCGATCGCGCTCTTATCCAACGCCACACCCACCACTTCAATCCCACTGAAGCGCTGGGGACGACCTTCAAGCCAACGCGGAAGCGCTAACTCGGTGTAGGTACTATTTATCCCCGCGACAAAATCAAAATAAAAGGCGCGTCCATCGGCTAGGTCAAAAATTCCCTTGGCTCGATTCACATTGCCATAGGCTCCCTGGGTTAACTCCGCCCAAAAGACATCCAGACTAGCTGGATCAAGCACTTGACCGCTAATCGGCGCACGCCAAAGCTCAGGATTTCCCTCTGGGGTGGCAATTGTCACCCCAGGCACGACTTGGTCTGCCCAAACGTGCCATCCGGTATCCTGAACATTGGGTGGCATCACGGCAACGCGACGATAGCAGAGGTGATCTAATGCGGACAACAGTGGCTCGAGGGACTCTAAATCTAGATGAAATCCCAGTTCTATATATAGGCAAGACACTCCAGCCGAGCTAAGTCTAACAACCTATACTCATCCCCTTCTTTGAGAAGTGTGACTTGGGGAAATTCGACAGTGATACCCGTTATATCAATGGGAACAGGCTGAGAACCCGGACTAAAATACAGCACGGGTTGGTTAGCAACGGCTAGCTGTTGTCGAATCCAAGTGGTTTTTCCGGCTCCCGGTAAACCAGCGACAGCAATAATCATTGAGGAACATTGTGGGAATGATTATCATTATAATAACTCAAACGGGTTCCCCTTAGAAAAGGAACGTCGCTCGGAGCGTACCAATCACTACATCCGGATTTCGCGCAGATTGGTTAGGCGCCGTCAACCAAATTACACCAGGAGTCAGATAAATATGATCGGTCAGCTTATACCGATAGAATCCCTCAATATGCCAAGGAATCGCATTATCTGGAATCAGGTCAGTAAAATCTTCTCCTAAATCAGAACCCAAGAACCAATTTCCTCCAGTCTGGAACGGTGTTGGAACTTCTGCTCTAGTCGCATAAGGAGAAGCGCCGATAACCAAACCACCGAGATTTCCTTCCCCTCCTAAGTCGGGAAATGCCAGAGCGATGCCATAGGTCAGAATATCAGCGCTACTGCCTTCATAATCTACATCGACGAAGCTTCCCCCTTGAAAAATGCTGGCGCTGTCCGAATTACTATTGACGCGACTGTAGGCAAACCAGCCATTGATGGCAAACTGGGGACTCACTTGCCACAACGCACCAACACCATAGGAATCAACCGATACCTCTTGAGCCGGAATAATCGGAAAATTGCTCAAGACTGTTCCTTGATCCGACAAAAAGATGGGTGTACTGCTAAATGGTCCCCCCGCAGGATGATAGCTGTGGTTATAGGTCAAACCAAAGGAAAAAGTATCGCTGGGTTTGACCGTTAATTGTGCCAAAGCCGAATATCGACCGCCAAATAAACCCCCAGCGAGAGGATTCGTCGAACGGGCGGAACTGGGTTCATTGGCGTATGTGGCGATATAACCCGCACTCAGACTAATGGCATCACTCAACTGGTAAGTGAATCCTAGACCGGCTCCTGACTCAAAATTATAAATGCCACTGCGTTGTCCAAAAACCGACAGAGAACCTGTACCCCCATTGTCGTCATCCCAAGAACTAAACGTGGTGGGAATGTAGTCGTGATGTTCGCCGCCTTCTGCCATAATCACGGTTCTCAGCTTTTCACCCAGGGAAAACTCATAGCTCAAACTCGTCAACCCTACAGTATTATTAGCGGGTAAGGACGCGATATCGTTAAAGGTTTGCTGACCTTCAGGGGAAAATTCCGGTCCCCCAAAGAAACCCAACAGGGGACTTGGACCATATTGAAATCCGCCGTCGAGACGAGACGGGTGGGGAAAGTTCCCACTGGCAAGTCCTATTTTTAGCTCATCCTCACCCGTGAAACTGGTGAGGAAATTGAGACGAACGCGGTTGGCAAAAACCGTATTTTGTTCAGGACTGTCACGAGTTGTGGTTCCCGTTGGGCTAATGACTGACGGGAACGTCACTTGGGTGCTGTCTCCTGCTAAAACATCGGTAACGGCGATGATCACTTCTCCTTGCAGTTTGGTGGTGGTGGAAAACTGATTCGCTTCCAGAGACGCGGTACGATCTTCTAGATTATCCACCCGTGTACCCAGGGTGACTAATTCGGTTTCAAACTCTTGTACCAGCCGTTGCAAAGTGTTTACGTCGTCCTGGTGACCTAAATCCCCTGGGTTTTCCGCGAAGATACGCTCGATTTGCTGCAAGCAAGCATTCAATCCGGCGGCAAATTCATACCGACTCAACGCTCGATTCCCTTGAAATGTGCCATTGGGATAGCCAGCGATACACCCATAGCGCTCAACCAGAGTCCGTAAGGCTTCATACGCCCAGTCTCCAGGGAAAACATCCCGCAGTTGAGACACGGAGTTAACTTGGCTCATGGGATCACCTTCCTCTGGAAAAAGCACCACCGATTCATCGACGTGGAACTGAACACTGGACATGGACGGGACTTCACGGATGACTTCTTCCCTTGCTACGGCGGTATCAGCACGACCACACAGCAGGACAACCGCTGAAATACCGACAATCACCTTACCCCGGAACCTGTACATCTGTAGCATTTTCTCCTCCTCACACCTTAGTAGGTGAAAATGAAAATCATTCTGGTATATTTGAGTATGATAATCATTATCACCCAAAAAGGAAATACGGGAAAACCACTACACAAGGCAGAACAGGATGGATCGCGTGATCGGGCAAACAGCACCGTGGTATCGGGCGCTGACGTTAATTGAACGAATCCCAGACTCAGGGACAATCAGGGAAGACTCTGACACAGATGGCTTTAATCAGGACTTAGCCGAACGCAAAATGCAGCGCTGGTGTTCCCAAATCCCCTTTACAAATTCGGCTTATTTTGATCAGCGATTGGCTATTGAGGGAATGACCCGAGAGCAGTTTCGCGATCGCCTCGGTGAATCCGTTGAATCTTTGGTCAAGCGTTTTCCCCATCCACCCCATTGGTTAGAGGAACTCCAGCAGGCGTTTTCTCGCCCAAATTTCACAAATGTTCAGATCGCACCTGTGGCGCAACTCTCTCCTGAGCGAGCAACACTAGGTTTCCTCTACGGGATTAAACCCTTACTGAGTCATGCGATCGCTCGTTTAGATGCCGGAATTGGCGAATTAGAGAAACGTTACCCCACTTTACCCTTTGATCGGCAGACTATTAAGGGACTTTTAGTTGCCAATCTCCCTGATCAGTTGATCACAATGATCAGTCAAACCATGGTATTGGAACTGAATGTGGCTCGGTTACAAGGACAATTATCTGGGGAGACACCAACCGAACGATTGCACAATTTTATCCAAGAATTAGACAATCCAGAGCGAGCCATCGCCCTGCTGCAAGAGTATCCCGTTTTAGCCAGACAATTAGTCATTCACCTGGAACAATGGGTGGACGCCAGCTTAGAATTTTTAGACCGTCTCTGTTCAGATTGGCAGGACATTTGCCAGACGTTCACGCCCCAAACCCATCCAGGGATTTTAGTGCAAGTGCAACAAGGCGCGGGCGACACCCATCGCGGTGGGCGATCGGTCATGATCCTAAAATTTAGCTCCGGGTTTCAGGTGGTTTATAAGCCCAAATCATTAGCCATTGACTGCCATTTTCAAGAACTGCTTCAGTGGCTCAATCAACGCGGGAAGCATCCACCGTTTTTAACTTTAAAAATCATCAATCGGGACACCTATGGATGGGTTGAATTCCTGTCTGCCTCCAGTTGTACCACGCTTGAACAACTTGAGCGATTTTACTGGCGCATGGGCGGTTATTTAGCACTATTCTACGTTTTAGAAGCAACAGATTTTCACCTAGAAAACCTGATTGCCGCTGGCGAACATCCCGTTCCCATCGACTTAGAAACCTTATTCCGTCCCGTGCGAAGCGCCCCCGATTCCCCAGCATTTGTATTGATTGCTAACCGGAAAATGGGTGAGTCTGTAATGGGAGTGGGACTATTACCCCAACGCACTAACATCCAAGAAGCCTCACCAGGAATTGATACCAGTGGAATCGGTGCCATTGGGGGTCAAACTCTGCCCACTCAATCCCCTCAATTAACTGGGATAGGAACCGATGAAATGCGCGTGCGTCGCCAGCCAGGGAGGTTAAATAGAAGTAAAAATCGACCGACGTTGAATGGGGACGTGGTTAATGTTTTAGACTACCAAGAGGCAATAGAAACTGGATTTGCCACGATTTATCGGTTAATTAAAGAACATCAAGAAGACTTTTGTTCTACATGGATAACAACCTTTGCTCAGGACGAAATCCGAGTGGTTTTGCGGGATACTCGACTCTATGGATTATTATTACAAGAGAGTTTTCATCCCGATGTTTTACGGGATGCACTGGATCGCGATCGCCTCTTTGATCGGCTTTGGGTTGATGTCCCGAATCGCCCGTTTCTGGATCAGGTGATTCCCTGGGAGAAAAAAGCTTTATGGCGTGGTGATATTCCCTTGTTTTCAACCCATGTCAATTCGTGTGATTTGTGGAGTGATGGTGAACGAATTACGAACTTTTTTGATCAATCGGGAATTGAACGAGTAGAACGTCGAATTCGACAATTGAGTGAAACCGATTTAGACGAGCAACGTTGGTTTATTCGCACAGCTTTAACGGCGTTAAAACTGGAATCCCAAAACCCTGGGCATTCAAGTTATCATTTAGTAGAACCGGAAACGATTCCAGATCCTAAACAATTGTGCAAACGCTTGTTACAAATAGCCGGAAACATTGCCTCACGATTGGAATCCCTTGCCTTGCACGATAACCATCAAGCCAGTTGGATTGGGTTAGTCTCCGTCAGTCAAGGGTATTGGACGCTTAAACCGCTGAGTTGGGATTTATTTGCCGGAATTTCTGGGATTGCTCTATTTCTGGGTTATTTCGGGGCGATGACTCAAACAGAACGCTATGAAATCTTAGCGCGAGATGCCCTATCTACGGTATTGCGTCAGGTGGAGTTTGATCAAAATTTAATTCGTTCGATTGGGGGATTTAGTGGTTGGGGTGGATTAATTTATACGGTCACTCATTTAGGCAGTTTATGGCAAAATCAGGAGTTATATGATCGTGCCTTGAAATGGGTTAACCAACTGCCTAAGTTAATCGAACAAGACAAACAATTGGATATTGTTTACGGTTCAGCCGGATGTATTATCGCCTTAATGAATCTTTATCGCTGTATTGGTAATGAAGACATTAAAGCTGTTGCTTTACAATGCGGTGAACGTCTTTTGGCTTGTGCCCAACCCATGGAACGAGGCATCGGTTGGGTAACCATTCCCCATAAAAAACCCCTGGGCGGATTTTCTCACGGTGCGGCGGGAATTGCTTTAGCCTTGTTAGAGTTAGCAGCATTTACAGGAGAAGAACGCTACAAAAATGCGGCGGTGGCTGCTTTAGAATATGAGCGAAGTCTCTTTTCGGAACCCGCTAAAAATTGGCGAAATAGATTAGAGGAAGACGAAGAAAATTTTGCCATGGGGTGGAGTCATGGTGCAACGGGAATAGGTTTGGCTCGCTGGAGAATGAGCGCCTATTTAGATGATCCAGAAATTTACTCAGAAATTGATGCCGCTAGGGAAACAACCCTAAATCGAGGCTTTGGTTACAATCATTCGTTATGCAACGGAGATTTAGGAAACTTAGAATTGCTTTGGCGGGGAAATTTTGGAATAGAAGTGGAAAACGAGTCTCAAGAGTTATGGCATAAACGTTATCTCCAGAAAACGGCTGCTGTTTTGGACAGCCTTGAACAGCAGGGGTGTTACTGTGGTGTACCTGGGGGAACAGAAGTTCTCGGTTTAATGAACGGTTTAGCCGGAATCGGTTATGGCTTACTGCGTTTGGTTCACCCCGATCGCGTTCCTTCGGTTTTAGTTCTCGATCCGCCTATTTCCCGGCATTCCCAAGGGACTAACCTACATGAGTGCTACTAAAAATTGGTTAAATTCGGCTGGATTTGGTATTATGGGTGTTTCTAAACTAATATATAGATTACTATCGGCTTCTATATAATTATTTCAATAGAACCCAGACTATCCAGCCCTGAGAGGTGTCTATGCTACTGCAAGAGCTAAAGGAAGAAGCTGTCAAGTTATCACCGAGCGATCGGCTTGCGCTGGTTAGTGCCATCATTGAATCCTTGCAGAATACCCCAATTGCCAAGCCTGGTCGTTCTAGTGCAATTCGACGAATGCGTGGCTTACTCAAAACAGACCAACCCGCACCAACCGACCAAGAAGTAGCTGCGATGTTGGAAGAGCGTCGGGTGGAGAAATATCTTCAGTGAACATTTTAGTTGACACCAATATTCTCCTAGATTTTCTATTACAAAGAGAGCCATTTTTCCACGATGCAGAGCGACTGTTTCAGGCGATCGATTCTGGTCAGATCGTTGGGTATGCCACAGCTACAACGCTCACAGACATTTTTTACATTGCTCGAAGACACACACGCAGTATTGAGCAAGCACGGGAAGCAGTTTCAGAGACATTGACAGCGATGGAGATTTGCCCTGTGAACCGAGAGGTTTTAGAGGTAGCGTTTAGCTCAGGTTTTGCTGATTTTGAGGATGCGATTCAAGTTGCTTGTGCTGTAGCTCAAGGGCTTGATGCTATCTTGACCCGCGACAATCAAGGTTTTTTGAATTCATCCGTACCTGTGTTATCAGTTCAGGAGTGCTTGCATCGCTTGGAAGAGCCAAATAACGAGTAGTGGATTGGGAGACGAAGATTACGATCGCGTTGTCAGCTTGTCGCAAACGCTGTCCAACAAACATTAGACTGATGGAACCAAATCCAAAATGGGGATGAAATACCAAATTATTTTACAGCACAATGAAGAAGATTGCGGTGCCGCCTGTTTAGCCGCGATCGCTAAATATTATGGTCGGATTTTCTCGATTAATCGGGTTCGAGAAGTCGCGGGTACTGGACCATTGGGGACTACATTACTCAACCTCAAACAAGGGGCAAAAGCCCTTCGATTCGATCCGAGAGGTGTGAAAGTTCCGATTGAACTCATTGATCAAAAAATAATTCCTTTACCCGGAATTATTCACTGGAACGGGAATCATTGGGTAGTGTTGTACGAACGCAAAGGAAAAAAATACGCGATTGCTGATCCAGCCATTGGGATTCGGTATTTATCGAAAAAAGAGTTGCTAACGGGGTGGACTAATGGAGCCATGCTTTTACTCCAACCGCGTCCAGAATTTCCCTCTCAACCGGATGATCGTCATAAAATTGGCAGTTTTCAACGTTTAACTCAACGCTTCTGGGAAAAACGAGGTCTTTTGGCGGAAGTGTTGCTGATTAACGGGGTTTTTGGCTGTCTATCTCTCACCTCTCCATTTTTACTGCAAATTCTCACCGATGATGTCTTAATTCGCGGTGATGAGCAACTGCTCAATGGTGTGATTATCGCCGTCTTACTGTCGCACTTACTCCGGAGTAGTCTGCGATTTGTCCAGTCTCATTTAATTGCCCATTTTGCCCAAGGTTTAGAGCTGAATTTAGTCCTGGAGTTTTGCCGTTCAATTCTCGGACTTCCTCTGGCGTATTACGAATCTCATCGCAGTGGTGAGGTGGCGAGTCGTTTGCGTGATATTCAAGCGGTTAATCAACTGATTTCTCAAGTGGGGATTTTACTTCCCAGTCAGTTGTTTATTGCGTTGGCATCTCTGGGATTTATGCTCGTTTATAGCCCAAGACTCTTGCTGGTGACGTTGGTGATTTCAGCAACCATGACGCTTTCAACGTTAGTGTTTCTTCGCCAACTGAAACAGAAAACCCACAGTCTTCTGGCGTTAACTGCCGAAAACCAAGGGATTTTAGTAGAAACGTTCAAGGGAGCGCTGGTTCTGAAAACTAAAAATGCGGTGCCTCAGTTTTGGGAAGAATTCCAATCTCGATTTGGACGACAGGCAAATTTGAATTTTAAACGGTTGAAAATTGCGATTATTAATGCAGTGTTTTCGGGGTTTGTTTTGTTGAGTGGTGAAGGAATTTTACTGTGGTTTGGCGGTCAGTTGGTTTTTGCTAATCAAATGAGCATCGGACAATTAATTGCGTTTAATGCACTGAATCGCAATTGTCTAAATTTCATCACCAGTGTTATCGATTTTGTCAACCAATTTGCGTTTACGGAAGCTGCTCTACAGCGGTTAAATGATGTGATTGATGCGACACCGGAGGAGCAAGATAACCTATTTAAACCCCAGGTTAACTTGGCGAATAATGCTGAAATTATTTGTAATAATTTAACCTTTCATCATCCCGGTCGAGTTGAGCTACTCAACGACTTCTCCCTGACCCTTCCTGGGGGTAAAGCGATTGCTTTAATCGGGAAATCGGGTTGTGGGAAGAGTACGTTGGCAAAACTGTTGGCTGGGTTATATTTTCCGGACTCTGGCACAATTCGTATTGGCGATTACAATCTTGATGACTTGTCTTTAGATTGTCTCAGACAGCAAATTGTTTTGATTCCTCAAGAGGCTCATTTTTGGAGTCGCTCGATTATCGAAAATCTTAGTTTGGGCGATTTACCTGTTGGGTTTTCTGAGATTGTTCAAGCCTGCAAAATTGCTCAAGCTGAT
Organism: Coleofasciculus sp. D1-CHI-01; assembly: GCF_040218875.1. Classification (NCBI taxonomy): domain Bacteria; kingdom Bacillati; phylum Cyanobacteriota; class Cyanophyceae; order Coleofasciculales; family Coleofasciculaceae; genus Coleofasciculus; species Coleofasciculus sp. D1-CHI-01. The sequence goes on along the minus strand of NZ_JAVJQP010000044.1, from coordinate 61,099 downwards.
GAATTTATTAGTAAACTTCCTAATAAATATCAAACTATTTTAGGTGAGTTTGGAGCCAATCTTTCCGGAGGACAGCGCCAGCGACTGGCGATCGCGCTGGGTATTGTAACGAATCCTCCGATCCTCATCCTTGATGAATCGACGGCTAGCCTTGATCCGGTGAGTGAAGCTGAAGTCCTTGATCGCCTCCTTTGTCATCGTCAAGGTCAAACCACGATTCTGATTAGTCATCGTCCGCGAGTTATTAATCGGGCGGATTGGATTGTACTACTCGACACAGGACGAGTGCAACTCCAAGGGACTCCCTCGGATTTGCTCTCTAAGTCAGGTTCTCACCTAGATTTTTTGACTCCCTGATCAGGTTGGCTGGACATTCATCCCTGTTAACCACGGGATCAGGCTTGACTTTAATATAGTACAAATGTACTGTAAGCGCTTAAACAAACTTTGCAGTAAAAATGATAATCATTATCAAAATTAGGTTAATATAGTCTTGCGGCAAAAAAGCCGCTTCAAGACTAGATCAATAGGAGGACGAAAATGTCTCAACTTGATATCATCCGTGCGTGGAAAGATGAAGACTACCGTGCCAGTTTGAGTGCCGAACAACTCAGCCTCTTGCCGGAAAACCCGGCGGGGTTGATTGAACTGAGCGATGAAGATATGTCGTCGCTCTCCGGTGGCTGCACCACCTGCACGGGGACGACTATACCCACGATTCACACTTACAACAGCTCTTGCAAGATTTCGGTTGAACCTGGTGATGGCTTGACCATTGGCTAGGCAACGATGGGTCATGATCGCCCAGTGTTGAGGGCTTAAAACGCCAGCCAAGGTGACTGAGTTGGATTTGGCTGATTTTCTCAAATTCACCTGTGGTGACGGTTTTAAGCCATTGTGTATTGACCCGGAACCCTTTCTGGGTCTTTTCCTAGTTTACACTCCATGATTTCCGAAAGAATACTCAACCGTGACCAATCGGCAAACCTATCAACAGTTAAGAATGCAGATTTTCTGCCTCCCATCAGCCCTTGGCTGAGTTGGGGCGGACTATGTTTAGTCGGCGCAGTCGGTGCAGCGTTTACCCTAGCAGCTATTTTCACCTACAACGTCACCGTGAACGCCAGGGCGACAATTCGTCCTTCTGGTGAACAACGCCTCGTACAAGTGGCAATGGAAGGAACAGTTAAAACCATTGAAGTGAAGGAGAACCAGCAAGTTGAACAAGGGGACATTATTGCCACGATTGACGACTCTCGCCTCCAGACGCAAAAGAGTCAGCTTCAAAGTAATATTCAACACAACCAGGGTCAACTGACTCAAATCGATGCCCAGATAATGGCGCTTGATCGGCAGATTATTGCTGAACGCGATCGCACGAAACGCACAGTTGCCTCAGCGCAAGCCGAACTCAGTCGCAGTCAACGGGAGTACCAAGATCAACAAATAACCGCAACAGCCCAAGTCCAAGAAGCCGAAGCCCATTTGAAGCAAGCGCAAGAAGAGTTACAAAGAAGTGAGGCTGAGTTAAACGCCGCCCAAGCTCACTTAAACTCTACGGAAGCCGCGTTAAACGCTGCCAAAGCCAGACGCGATCGCTATCAGCCAATCGCCGAATCTGGCGCTCTTTCTCAGGATCAATTCCAGGAAGTTCAACTTGCTGTGACTCAACAAGAACAAGCCCTAGAAGCCCAAAAAGCCACCATCCTGGCACAAAAAGAAGAGATTGAACGACTCTCATCGGGTGTAGATGCTGCCCAAGCTAGACGAAAAGGGGCATTAGCCGCGCTCAACCCCAGTGAGGCAATGGTGACAATGGCGAAGGAGAAAATTGCCCAAGAACGCGCCACTGGAAAAGCCAGCCTATCTCGATTAAACCAAGAACGAGAGCAGCTCATTCAACGTCGCGGGGAACTCTTGAACCAACTCAGTCGCAACAAGGATGAACTTCAGCAAATTGAAACGGAACTTCAAAACACGATGATCCGCGCCTCAGCCTCTGGTATTATCCAGCAACTGCATCTTCGCAACGTCCAACAAGTTGTCCGTGCCGGAGATGCGATCGCGCAAATTTCCCCCAGTGCAGCACCTTTGGTGATTAAAGCCTTCGTGTCATCTCAAGATATCAGCCAAGTCGAAATGGGTCAACGGGTGCAAATGCGCGTCTCAGCCTGTCCCTATCCGGACTACGGCACTCTCCCAGGTACAGTGACTGCCATTTCTCCAGATGTGACTACGCCCACCCTAACCCCACAGGCGATCGCAAGTTCCACTCAAACCAGTACAACCTCTGCTAATCATGCTGTTTATGAAGTCACGATTCAGCCAGGAATGTTTCAGTTGAGTGAAGGTGAACGCCCTTGTGTCATTCAATCGGGTATGGAAGGCAGAGCCGATATTATCGCCACAGAAGAAACCGTTCTCAACTTGATTCTCACCAAAACTCGGTTACTCACGAATTTTTGACACTCACCGCCCTATAACCCACAGTCCGCACTTCAATATGTAGCACGATAGGTTACAGGTTGGTCTCCGAGAACACTAAGCATAAATACTCACTTTACTGAGGATTGATACCTTGAGATAATTAGCCAGTTACCTGTGACTATTTAAAAGAGAGATGAACTCTATAAATGAAGAACAGGAATAATGATATCCCCATAGAGTTGCTGCAATAAAGACAAATGTCCGACAGCCGCCAGATTAGTAATAGGAGACGTATCACTAATAACAATCACAATCGTCCGGCTGCCCGTAAATTGCTTAAATCTGTCTCAAAATCCTCCACATCATAGTGAATCGGAATCTGACGAGACGCTAATTCGTGCTGAAACCGAATTCGGGGTATCCCTAACAAATGACTTGCCTTAGCCAGACTGATTTTTTTCTGCTTAAATAGCAACAGAACAATTTCTAAGAGGAAATCAGGTTCAGATAATCCACTTGCCCTAATAATTTCATCAGAAATAACTAAACTCATCGGCTTGCTTGTCCTCCTACTTTCCAGTCATTTTAATTCAGATGTAACCCACTGTTCGGGAGTCAAAGAGTCGATTTAACCCGTTCAACCTCTGTTTGACGCCCTCTCCATACGACGGACAAGAAAGCAGCATAGCGGCTTCCAGTTCTTCCTCATCCGCCACCCTAATCATCTCACAGAGACTGGCGCTAACACTTTGATGACCCTGAGACGGTTTCCCCTCAACACCTCGCGCCGCCTCAGAATTGGGACGAAGCAATGCGATCGCACACATTACCCGCCAGACTTGAGTCCCCTGCTGTTCATTTGGACGGTGGCAACTGACTCAAATCGATTTTTTACCGACGACAAAATTGTCATCTGTGATTATAATGATTATCATTATCAAAAATGAGCGTTGCCAAAGTCAAACCTGCTATCAATCCAGCAAAGGAGACTAACCCATGCCAAATTATCGCCGTCTAGTTACCACAATCCTGGCTTTAGGAATCGTGTCTTTAGTCGGTTGTGGACAAACTCAAACGAATGAAACAACCGAATCGGCTCAATCTTCTGACTCTAACATCTCAGAGAACCAGCTTGACGTGGTTGTGAGTATTCCACCGCAAAAATATTTTGTCGAACGGATTGGTGGTGAATATGTCAATGTCACCGTAATGTTACCGCCTGGTGCGAGTCCAGCCACCTATGAACCCAAACCCCAACAGCTACAAAATTTAGCGGATGCAGAGGCGTATGCCCGCATCCAGGTTCCTTTTGAGAATGCCTGGTGGGAGCGCATTCGTTCTGGGAATCCGGAGATGAAAGTTGTGGATTTGACCGAAGGAGTTAACCGAATGCCTATGGCGGCGGAACATTCCCATCCCGGTGAAGAACACCATCACCACAGTGACGCCGACGAACATCAGCATGATCAGGAGGCTAGTTCTCAAACCGAAACCGTAGCCAATCCCGATCCCCATATTTGGCTATCACCCCCCCTGGTTAAAGAACAAGCACAAACCATTTATGCAGCTCTTGTCGAACTTGACCCCAGCCGTCAACCGATTTATCAAGAGAACCTAAATGCCTTCATTGCTGACCTAGAGCAACTGGATCAAGACATTAAGCAAACCCTTTCTGGAGTTGAGAATCGAACTTTTATGGTCTTCCATCCGGCTTGGGGCTACTTTGCTCGTGCCTACAATTTGGAAATGGTTCCTATTGAAGTCGGTGGCAATGAACCCAGTGCGGCAGAAATGTCCAAGCTGGTTTCTAAAGCTAAAGCAGACAATATTCAAGTCATTTTTGCTCAACCTCAATTTAGCACTAGGGACGCTACAACAATTGCCAATGAAATTGGTGGAGAGGTGATTTTACTCGATCCACTGGCTGAAGACTGGATGAGCAATATGAGCAAAGTCTCTAACACATTTAAAGATATTATGGGTGATCCAACCGCCCTTTTAGTTGTCACCCCTCACCTTGTCGCTGTGATTAGCAAATAGTCGCTCATTATTGGCTTTTTTAGCATCAAATAACACCAATTTTGTTTACCCCTATCGATTACTAATTTCATCATACCAATGTTTCCTGATGTTGCGCCATGTCTGACCCATACGGGCGATAGCAAAAGGGTGTATTTGTTGCTTGATTATAAAGAGAAAACGGGTATCACTGTGGAACACTCAACTACGTCTGAAGTCGTGATTACGATCGAAAACCTTTGGGCAGGATACGGTAAAGAACCGATTTTGCACGATATCAATCTTTCGGTCAATAAATTGGACTATATCGGTATCATTGGTTCAAATGGAGGCGGTAAGACTACCCTATTCAAGGTACTATTAGGATTATTGTCACCTCAACAGGGACGGGTGAGAATTCTCGGACGTTCGATTCAGCAAGGTCGTCGTTATATCGGCTATGTTCCACAGGTGATGACATTTGACCGCAGTTTCCCCATTAATGTTTGGGATGTTGTGCGGATGGGACGTTTGGGCAAAGGTCGTTTATTGAGACATTTTAATCGTAAGGATGATGAGAAGGTAGAACAGGCATTACAACAGGTAGACTTGCTAGATTTAAAAGATCGCCCGGTGAGTGAGCTTTCTGGTGGGGAGTGCCAACGAGTCTATATTGCTCGGGCGTTAGCAACAGAACCCCAGATTCTACTGCTTGATGAACCCACTACCAGTCTAGACAGTAAAACCTCTACAGCCATCTATGAATTGCTGCGGCAACTGAATGAATGTGTGACAATTTTGATGATTTCTCACGATATTGGCATGGTATCCTCTTACGTTAAAACAATCGGCTGTTTGAACCAACGGCTGTATTACCACGGTGATAGTCAGGTGACGAATGAAATGCTAGAGCAGACCTACGGAGAATCAGTAGAACCGGTGATTCACAATCGGTTTGTGCCGCGAAAGTTAGCCGCGCATCCGTCAAAATCGACCTAACTCAAAACCTGAATAGCCGAGACCCAAGGAAATAATTTTGATTTCGCTTATGCTGGAAGTTATACAGCAAGAATTTATGCAAAATGCCCTATTAGCGGGGCTGTTGATTAGCATTGCCAGTGGCATTATTGGCAGCTTTGTAGTAGTCAATCGGATTGTGTTTATCGCTGGAGGCATTGCCCACGCCGCCTATGGGGGTGTGGGTATGGGATTTTTCTTGGGATTTAATCCAGTGCTAGGGGCAAGCGCCTTCAGTCTGATGGCGGCGTTGACAATGGGCTGGGTGCAGCGTAAAACTCAGTTGCGACAAGATACTGTCATTGGTATGTTATGGGCAATTGGTATGGCAATTGGGATAATTTTTGTTGATTTGACACCGGGCTATACGGCAAATCTAAGGAGTTATTTATTTGGTAGTATTCTCTCTGTTCCTAGACGCGATCTCTGGATTATGCTGGCGCTAAATATAATGATCGTCATTTTGGTCGTGCTGTTTTACAAAGAGTTATTGGCGATCTCCTTTGACGAAACCTTTGCCACAGTGCGGAATGTACCCGTGAATGGGCTTTACCTGATGCTGATGGGAATTATTGCGCTGACGGTGGTGATGCTGATGCAGGTGGTGGGCGTAATTTTACTGATTGCCCTGCTGTCTATGCCCGCCGCGATCGCGAATCTGTATGTCAAGGACTTGAAGAAAATGATGCTACTGGCTAGTCTGCTGTGTATGATCTTTACCACAGTCGGATTGTGGCTTTCCTACGTCCTCAATTTTACCTCTGGTGCCACGATTGTGCTGTGCGCCGCGATCGCGTATCTTGCCAGTTTGGGCATCAATTTTCTCCGGCGATACCGCCAAACGGAAACCCGATTGTTTCAGTAGAGTCTTTCCCGTTTAATTTGTTAGGTTTTAGTTGATTTATGATAGACACCGATAGCTTCCCCCAAAAACTACCTGTAACTGTCATTACAGGCTTCCTGGGCAGCCCTCATCGGCAACAAACATGGACAGAGTAGTGGGTGGCGATGGCACAATAGATGCAGAACGCGAATATCGGTTGGAGGCAGTATGTCACTTACCGTCGCCGATTTAGAGAACCGACAAGCTTATTATCCAAACTATCGGCTAGAACGATGAGTAATCTATCAAAAGACCAAGAACTTACGATTAAGACATTTCCTTTGTCAATTGCTGAAGCAGGTCAAGTAACACTTCCACAAGAGGTTTTGGATAGCTTACAGGTGAGTCCAGAAAATTCGTTACTTTTGCTGCAAATTGGGGAGTTGGTTTTACTTGTTCCTAGACAGCCTCAAGTTAGTTCTCTTGCCGATTGCTTTGTCTCCCTAATGAATACCAGCCAGGTTAGTTTAGGAGACTTATTAGAAGGGTTACAGGAAGAGAGGCAAACCATTTGGGAAGAATCTCAGCACCGTGATTAGAGTATTTCTTGATTCAAGTGCATTGATTGCAGCTTGCGGTTCTGCCAGTGGTGCTAGCCATGCCGTGATTGTAATGGCAGAGATTGGATTGTTCAAGGTTGTAATTTCAGAGCAGGTTGTAGACGAGTGCGAGCGCAACCTGATGAAAAAACTGCCAAAAGCTCTTCCCGTTTTTAGGCAAATTATCTCTACTATCGCTCCTGAAATTCTACCCAATCCTTCTACTACAGAGATAGAGCAATGGGTAGCAATTATCGAACCTAAAGATGCTCCCATCTTAGCTGCTGCGGTAGTCGGTCAGGTCAATCGTTTGCTGACACTAAACACGAAAAATTTCACACCAGAAGTATCGGCTCAAAGTGGCTTACTGATTCAAACACCGAGCGAATTTATTCAACAAATTCGTGCTTTAATTAACAAAGAATTGAGTGAGTGATAGATAGTGAGGTGGCTTGCTTGTTTTCATAAAAGCCAAAGGGAGCAGGGAACTGCTTAACAGGGAATACCTAAGTACGGAAAACCCTTAACTTTTAAAGCGAGTGCAAGAGTCTACGCCAAGAGCCACATCAGCCAGTAATTCATCAGCTAGGTCGAGAAGTTTGGCGATTCGGGCATCGCTGAGTTGGTAGTACACGAAACGACCCTGCTGTTGACGGACAACCAAGTCGCAACAGCGTAGACAACTCAGATGATTGGAAACATTAGACTGGGTGAGTCCTGTTGCTTCAACAATTTCGTTGACCTTCTTGGGTTCATCTCGCAAAACATTGAGGATAGACAAACGCGAGGAGTCAGAAAATCCCCGAAACAGTTTGACCTTCAGATCGGTAGCTTGAGTTTTGGCAATCATTGATAGGGGGTAACAGGCTTGTGGCTTGACATATCAGTTGTTACTGATATTTAATGATAGCTTTAACTAAGACATATCAGTTGTCACTGATATGAGAACCGGATAGGTCGAGTTGTATCGAATTACCCGGCTGTCGATAATCCAGGTCGCGTGTCTTTGCTCAATAGTCAATTGTCTCATGAACCCAACAACCCCCTCGAACAGTACCTTACAAGCAATAGTTGATGGGATGGACTGCCCTAGCTGTGCCAAAACCATTCAGGCAAATCTAGTGCTTCTACCGGGTGTAGACAAGGCTTGTGTCAATTTTGCCAGTGGCAAGCTTACCGTCTCTTATCACCCATCCCAAGTCGAGGCAAGGGTGATTCGCGATCGCATCACGGAAATGGGTTACACCCTTGATATCGCTCCAGCCAATCCCACCAAAACGCTGCAAGCACAGGTCAGTGGAATGGATTGTGGGGGATGTGCCAAGACGATTGAAGCGAGTGTAAAGCAGTTGGCTGGAGTCACTGAGATATCCGTCAGCTTTGCATCGGAACGATTGAACGTATCTTATCACCCCCACCACGTCCGTGAAGCCGACATCATCAAGCGTGTGACTGACCTAGGCTATACCGTTGAGCAGGCGCAGGAAAAGACCCCGGCTAAAAAACTTATTGCCAATGTTGGTGGAATGGATTGTGGCAGTTGCGCTAAAACCATTGAAGCTAGCCTACAGAAGACGGCAGGAATTCATCAAGTTTCGGTCAGTTTTGCCACTGGGCGGTTAGAGGTGTCCTATGACCCGATTCAGGTCAGCGAGACGGTGATTGGAGATCGAGTCACCGCTTTAGGCTATACAGTCGAGGACGTGACAATCACGAACCTTGGTGACACTGGCTCTGATGCTGTGTCCCAGAGTCAGCCGACACCTAGCCAGCATTCGCCCAAGTCTGACTTGACAGGTTGGCAATTCTGGCTGTTGACGCGACGGGGACAGACTGTTCTTTTCAGTGGTATTGGCTTAGTACTGGGATTGATTGCCGAAGGATTGTTATCCCTCAGTTGGATTGCCCAAGGCTTCTATATCGTTAGCTTGCTCGTTGCGTTCCTGCCAGTTGCACGAGCTGCATGGATTGCCTTGAAACTGCGTCGAGCAGATATGAACTTGCTGATGACGCTTGCGGCGATTGGAGCGGCTATTTTGAATTTTTGGTTCCAAGGCGCATTGGTTATGTTCTTGTTTGCCTTGGGGACAACGTTACAGACTTTCACTCTCGGTCGCACCCGCAATGCCATTCGCGACTTGATGGACTTGACTCCACCAACTGCAACACTTAAGCGGAATGGGCAAGAGGTTTCAGTTCCTGTTGAAGAGATTCAAGTTGGCGAGATGCTGACAATCCGACCAGGACAACGCATTGCCCTGGATGGCATAGTGGTGTCTGGCATGAGTGCTGTTGACCAGTCTCCGATTACGGGAGAATCTGTCCCAGAAGACAAAGAAAAAGGCGATCGCATTTTTGCAGGTACGCTGAACCAGACTGGCTTTTTGGAGGTTCAGGTAACTCATAGCGCCAAAGACACAACCGTTTCCCGGATCATTCATTTAGTGGAGGAAGCCCAAGAAAGCCGCGCTCCCATCCAGCAGTGGGTCGATCGCTTTTCTGCCATTTACACGCCGATTGTTCTTACTGTGGCAGCAGGGATTGCGCTTATTCCACCGTTAGTGTTGGCTCAACCGTTTAACGTGTGGTTCTACAAGGCACTGGTATTGCTAGTAATTTCCTGCCCTTGTGCGTTAGTGATTGCTACACCCGTTTCCCTGGTGAGTGCGATTGGGGCTGCAACCCGAAACGGTGTTTTATTCAAGGGTGGAAATGCGCTAGAGACAGCCGGACGACTGACAACCCTAGCCTTCGATAAAACTGGCACGATTACTCAGGGTATGCCTGTCGTACAACAGGTCTATAACCTAGGAGAAATGAAGGCGTCCACCGTGCTGCTGATTGCGGCTTCCCTAGAACAACAATCGGAACATCCCCTAGCAAAGGCGATTGTGACAGCAGCGAAAGCAAAGGGAATGGAACTAGATACTCCAGAAACCTTTACAGCCATCCCCGGTAAGGGAATTTGGGCAAAGTTTGGACAGTCCGTTTATGGGGTTGGCAATCGACGGTTATTTGCAGAGCAAGACATTCCTCTGTCAGCCGCAGCGGAATCCTGGGTGGCTGAGATTGAATCTTTTGGGCATACTCCCGTGCTAGTTGGAACTCGACAAGGTTTAATTGGAGCGATCGCCTTAGCAGATGGACTCCGTTTGGAATCCATTGAAGCGGTACGATTGTTGAAACGAATTGGCTTAAAGCGACTGGTGATGCTGACAGGCGATCGCATCCCCGTTGCTTCTGAGATTGCTCAACAGGTTGGCATGGATGACTATCAAGCTGAGTTACTACCTGAAGATAAACTTGAGGCAATTTACAACCTTCGCCACAAAGGAACGGTAGGTATGGTTGGGGATGGCATTAACGATACTCCCGCCCTGGCTGCGGCAGATATCAGTTTTGCCGTCGGCAACATCGATGTTGCGCTGGAAGCCGCTGATGTAGTGCTTGTCAGCAACGATCTAAGGCGCTTGGCTTATGCCATCCAACTCAGTCGCCGCACACTTAAAGTGATTCAGCAAAGTATTGTCATTGCTTTAGTTCTGAACGGAACGTTTATTCTCCTGGGAACCTTGGGGGTAATTGGACTGCCAATGGCGGTTTTAGAGGATATGGGGTCTTCTCTGTTAGTGACTCTCAACGCCATGCGGCTGTTTAACCTGAAGTTCCCCCAGCAAAAAAATTGAAACTGGTTCACTGTGCGGCTTTGCGCGATTTTTGACGCGCCCTACTTATGTACAATCGCGCTCAACCTTGATGTAGCGTGGGTTTCAACCGATCTCTTGTCATATTGCCTTGCATAGCGCGATCGCACAAGGGATTCTCGGTTATTTCAACCAAAACCTTGCTGGATGAAAGCATCCCCTTGACAAGTGGATTGGGAGACGAAGATTACGATCGCGTTGTCAGCTTGTCGCAAACGCTGTCCAACATTAGACTGATGGAACCAAATCCAAAATAGGGATGAAATACCAAGTTATTTTACAGCATAACGAAGAAGATTGTGGTGCAGCTTGTAAGGCTTGCGATCTGCTGCAAGCAGCAGCGCTTCGCTATCGCGCTTATTAGGCGCTACAGTCCTTATTTGGTAAGCGTTATGAACTCTTAAAACTGATAGTTTAGCACACTAAGTCCGGAAGAACCATAATTATCAACAGGATTAATCGTTTATTTCGGATCTTAACTTGCCATGCACTCTGCTAATTCTTGTCGAATCCACTCAGCATTTAAATTTCGTCCAATGAAAACGAGTTGATTCCAACGAGGAGGGTGAGAACGTTCACTTTTTATATCACATCGTTTACCACTTAATTGAAACAGATGGCGTAACTGACTCCCCTGAAACCAGAGAATGCCCTTACCCCGATAAACATTGGTGGGTAGGTTATCGATAAAGGTTTGAAATTTGGGCAGATTTAAGGCGCGATCGCTCTCAAATGATACTGCCATAAACTGATCATGTTCCAGATGGTGAGACTGATGATCATCAGCCAGATGATTAGCTGGTGCTGCACGTTGATCGGTGCTAGGCTCGTTAAGGTTCACATCCAAAATCAGTGGTAATGACACCTGTCCATATTGGGTTTGGAGAACTCTGGCTCCAGGTTTCAGGGAACGAATATACTCCTTGAGTTGATGAATTCGTTTTGGGGCAACCAAATCGGTTTTGTTCAACAGAATAATATCGGCAAAAATGAGTTGATTCAGTGCCGCTTCACTGTCATAGTGATTCGGCGTCAACGATTCGGCATCAACAACCGTCAATATGGAATCTATGTGAGTAACGGTTTGTAATTCTGTGGTGATAAAACTCAGCATAATTGGCAACGGATCTGCCACCCCCGTGGTTTCAACCAGGATGTAATCCACTGGATCATCACGGTTAATTAATGCATCAACCGTATCAATGAGATTTTCATTAATCGTGCAGCAAATGCAACCATTACTCAGTTGCACCATATTTTCATCAATCGATACCAAGAGTTTGGAGTCGATATCAATGTCGCCAAATTCATTAACAATAACGGCTATCTTCAAATCCTGACGATTATGCAAAATATAATTGAGCAGCGTGGTTTTGCCGCTCCCCAAAAAACCCGTGATAATGGTAACAGGTATTCCCCGCCCAGAAGCGGTGACAGACGTGGGACGAACTTGTTTGACACTAGAGGTCATAAAATTCCTCCGGTTGAGTAACGACAAATCGGCGGATTGAACGATCTGACCCGCCCTAAACCAATTGTAGAGTAAGAAGTATTCTCATCAAGACGCAAAAAAAGGGCTTTCTCCTAGGATTAGGAGATCACCCCTAACGAACAGGCACGCTAATTAGGGGCTGCTGAATAAGTGTTGTGGTGAGGGGGAGCTGGGGAAGCTGGGGTACATTTTCCCTGAGTAAGGTGATGCCATACTTATGAAGGATGCTACCCCATTTCCTTGCACTTTATCCACTGCCCATAAGCCTCAAAGTATTGATGGCTCAGGGTTTCTAGGTTGTGCAGCAAGCCCTAATTAAACCTTGGGTTATGTCGCACCAAATCCATGAACTCCTGGCGAGTCCGGGCATCTTCAGCAAACACTCCTCGCACCGCACTGGTCACAGTCCAAGACCCTGGCTTTTGTACACCTCGCATCACCATGCACATGTGCGTCGCTTCCACAACTACGGCTACACCTTGAGGCTTGAGTAATCCCACGAGTCCATCGGCAATCTGTGCCGTCAGACGTTCCTGTACTTGCAAGCGCCGCCCATACATTTCGCAAATCCGAGCAATTTTGGACAGTCCAATCACCTTACCATTGGGAATATAGGCAACATGAGCGCGACCGAGAATCGGCAGAATATGATGCTCACAGGAGCTAAAAATATCGATATCCCGCACCAGCACCATTTCATTAGCATCTTCGGTAAATACTGCACCATTGAGTAATTCATCCAGGGATTGGTGATAACCCGATGTCAAAAACTTTAAGGCTTTAACCACACGCTTAGGGGTATCTTGTAATCCTTCGCGGTCTGGATCTTCTCCCAATCCCAGTAACAAAGTACGCACGGCTTGCCTCATTTCTTCGTCAGAGACAAGGGGTTGATCGGAAGTTGAAAGGGATGGCATTACACTATTTAACGCCATCGGCTTTGATTGAGATAAGGTCATAATGGAATGATTTGAGTGATGACAAAACTGAAGTGAAACGGAAATTAAATTCAGCCAATAATTAACAATTAATTGACTATAACTTTACCGATTCAGCCAGACAGTTGTTCAGGAGCGTTTTGATTTCATCTAGATCGAGATGACGCCCAATCAAGACGAGCTGATTTTTCGGTGAACCTAACCAAGGCTCAGGGTTTAATTCAAAACGAGGACCGCTGAGTTGAAAGATATGGCGTAAAGGGCTATCACTAAACCAGAGAATGCCTTTTGCCCGAAACACAGTATTCGGCATCTGTTCAGTCAAAAAATACTCAAATTTGTGGACATCAAAAGGGCGATCGCTCTGGAAAGACAGGGAAACAAATCCATCATTTTCTAAGTGATGGGAATGATGAGAGTGATCATGATGGTGATGGGAGTGATCATGATGGGAATGATGATCATGATCGTGGTGCTGGCTTTCCTCTAACTCCTGCTGGTAGTTCTCTATCTGAGTTAATTCCACATCCAAAATTAAGGGTAATGGCACTTGACCATATTGACAACGGATAAGTCTTGCTCCCTGTTTAATTACGCGGATATAACTCTCTAATTCATCCAGCTTTTTCGGATCAGCGCGATCTGTTTTATTCAGCAACACGATATCACCATACGCCACCTGTGAAAACGCGGCTTCACTGTCAAAATGTTCTGGAGTGAACGTTTCCGCATCGACTACCGTTAAGATCGAATCCAACCGCGTCAGGTTTCGCAGTTCCGTCCCTAAAAAAGTGATCGCAATGGGTAACGGATCAGCCACTCCCGTGGTTTCAATGACTAAATAGTCAATCTGGTCTTCCCGTTCTAAAACGCGATAAACAGCATCAACTAACCCATCATTAATTGTACAGCAGATACAACCATTACTCAACTCCACCATATCTTCATCAAAAGAAACCAGAAGCTGGGAGTCAATATTGATATCTCCAAACTCATTTACTAAAACAGCGACTTTCAAATTCTGCTTATTTTCGAGAATTTGATTAACTAAGGTGGTTTTGCCACTCCCCAGAAATCCGGTAATAATCGTGACAGGCATCCCTCGTTTGGGAAGGTTTACTATTTCCAATTCCGTTTGTTTTGTTGTCTGTACCATGGTTGTCTTTTAGTATGAGAGTCTCGGTGTGTGTAACTACAATGAGCGGCAGATGGGATATTTACGTCCCATGCAAAATCAAGGCGACATCTTTGGCAGAGTAGGTCAAAATTAGGTCAGCACCCGCCCGTTTGATAGATGAATATCGCCTTCCATAACAAACATGGGATAAATAGGACATCGGTCAATAAACCTGGTTTATTTGGGTGAAATCTTGATATTTTGTTGTCATCCTCACGAGAAACCCGGCTTCTCGGAATACCGACGCTCTAGTTGAACGTTCGGTGACTTGAAGGGTGAGAAACTGAGAGTTTTTTAAAGTCTTTGTTGGGCGCTCGGATGAATTCCTGTTGAATGCATAACCGATCGCAGCCAATTCTATCTAGAAGAATTCCCTGGCTCATTGCCCCTGTATAAATTTCAAGTTGAGCCTCAGAACAGGCTTCAAATAAGAGATGTTGCCGAGGAAATACGACTCGCTCAAAGTACCAATTGGAAATATTGACAATCCGCACAATCTGAACTTGTCTCGTCTGATTGAAATAACCACATAAGATTTTCGCGGGAAAATTCGGGGGCAAAGCATCAAGAATTTGAGTCATTGTTATAATTGCTTTGTTTAATCAACGTCTGGATTGAGAGAGATGGTGCATCTGTTTTAATGTATAAATCAGGGCAGATTTAACCAGATATAATATCAAAATCTGTAGGGGCGACCCGCTGCATAAATCAACAATACCCATCCTCTCAATGTTATTGGGTCGCCCTGTGTTTAAACCCAATTCAGATTAATCAAACAGGTGCAAAGAAATCAATCTATTCCTGTTAAGGTTTGTCAGAGTTTCTGACAATTGCTCGTTCAGTTCACTCACTGTTCGGGGAACAGAGGTATGTTCTGAACGACAAAGGTGCTTGGGTAAGGCTTGCCAAACTTGCCATACGGTTGGCAAACCGAGTTGTAAGTCTTCAATTAATTCCCATTGCGAAAAAACCGCTTCCGCCTCACCTTCCATAACCAATTGTCCTTGATGGAGAACCAAGAACCAATCTGCCCATTGATAGGCAATATCTAAGTCATGGGTTGCCAGAACAACCGTTGTTCCTGACTCATGAATCCGATCTAATTCCTGCATAAAATTCTGGGTTTGTCTCCTATCTAAATAAGCCGTCGGTTCGTCTAAAAGGAGTAATTCTGGCTTCAACGCCATCACACCCGCTAAAGCAACGCGCCGCTTTTGTCCTAAACTGAGATGGTGTAGGGGTAGGTTGACTAATTCCTGCAAAACAAAGTCCGCGATCGCGTCATCAAGTCTCTGTTCAAATTCGGCTTTGGGTAATTGCAAGTTGGCTAAACCATAAGCGATATCCTCTATCACTGTTCCGGCGACTAATTGTTGTTCAGGATCTTGAAATGCTAACCCAATTCGTTGTCGCCATTGATTGAGAAATTTATGGTTATATTTTAATTCCTCGTTTTTCCAGTAGATTTTTCCTTGCTGGATTTTATGCAACCCATCTATCAACAAAAATAGGCTGGATTTGCCCGATCCGTTTTGACCAATAATCGCCGTCTTTTTGGATTGAGTAATCCTCAGGTTTAATCCCCGAAACAAAGGGGTATTTTGACCTGGATAAGTATAAACGATGTCTTTGAGTTGTAGCAATGTACGGGTCATGGATATGGGGATAGGGAAAAAAGGACTGAATCCACAGTTTTTTAGTTAATTCTCAGATAAATATCTAATCCTGACAAACTTAAACACCCAATCATTCCTTCTAAGGCATAGCGCTGGGAATAGTTCCGATGTTGTCCATTAAACCCATAGAATCTATCGGTAAATCCTCTGGCGGCAAACCCTAAACAAAATTGCTGATAGCGAATTATTGTCCGTTGTAGCAATTGACTAACGAGCAAACTTGTACTCTTAACCGCTAATTTCCAGGTGCGATATCCTCCTCTCGCTTGTTGTGCTAATCGTAACTCAATCACGGTGTTAATCAGGATAAAAAGAAAGCGGTACATTAACATCAGCAAATCACCGATCGCTTCGGGTAATTGACAACGACGTAGGGTTTGCACAATTTCGACAAATGGAATAGTCATCAGCATAAAAAGTAAGCATGAAATACAAGCCAAAGATCGGATAAAAACTTTGACCGCTTCTTGCCAGCCACTGTGACTGAGATAGAAATATAATCCTCCTAACTGAATACCTCCGAGTTGATCACTAGCAACTAAATCGATTTGGTTCGCCCCTATTATGTTAATCATTAATGCAGGTAAACCCATGCCCAAAAATAGACTACTCACACCCAGAAGCTTTAAATAAGATTGGATAGGAATTTTGGCATAACCGATTGTCCAAATTGCCAGCCAGAGACTAATCAAAACTTGAGTTAGAGGGGAAGCGATGAGAGCAATCCCTAAAACGACTAACGCAAACAGTAATTTTTGCTCTGGCGGTAAGGTTCTCAGGTTATTGTTATAAGAAAGGGTATCAATGGGTAGAGTCATGATCTCATTTAAGCAGGGTTTGCTGAATTAGTATTGTGGTTTGTAGAGACGTGACCGTGGAACGTCTGGGAGCAATGGTACATTTGTCATGATTTAGTGATGCCATAATTTTGACGAATTTGACCCGATAAAATGAAAAAAAAATAACCAATGACGAAAGATAAATAACAATTACCGCTGCTAACTTTAATTTTTTCACCTACTTAAAGGTAGAATTACGCTCACTTTTTCCTCGATATAAACCGATCGCGTAACCAATTGTTCCCGCACCAATCCCAGCTTGTAAGGCGAATAACAGCGATTCAGTTTCACCACCTGGAGGTGCTAACAAAGGTTCAAACCACGGTTCATACTCAGGCTGAATGTCTCCAATCACGGCTTCGGCTTGTCCATCAGCACCGCTAAATTCAGAATCTCGAATGGCAAGTAAGGGAATAATCGCGAGAAGGATTACGCCTGAAATTAATAACCAATTATTCCAGCTTGTTCTTTGTCGTTTCATAGTAATTTTAGTTTAATCTGATTTAATACTTGTAATTGCTCTTGGCTATAGGTAACCAGCCAATTCCAAACTAACACCGTTAACAATCCTTCACTAATCGCCAGAGGAATTTGGGTGACGGCGAAAATGCCAGCAAATTTGATAAATGAGCTTAAAATACCGCCTTCTGGTGCAGGAAATGCCAGGGCTAACTGTAGAGATGTGACCACGTAGGTGATTAAATTAGCCACGGCGGCGGCGAGAAATATGGCAACGGTTTGTCTGCCATTTATCCGCAGCACTAAATGATACAAACCATACGCCACCATCGGACCAACAACTGCCATAGAAAATGCATTAGCACCTAACGTTGTCAACCCCCCATGAGCTAATAATAAGGCTTGAAAGAGCAGGACAAAACTCCCCAAAACTGTCATGATTAAGGGACTAAATAATACAGCACCAAGTCCTGTACCTGTAGGATGGGACGAACTACCTGTCACTGAGGGAATTTTTAACGCCGACAAGACAAAGGTAAAAGCACCCGCTAAAGCCAACAGCAGTTTTAATTCGGGATAATCTTTCGTGATCTGATTAAGGGAACGTAGTCCCAGCAAAAAAAAAGGCAGGAAGAGTATCCACCAAAAAATTGCCCAGGTTACGGGTAAAAACCCTTCCATAATGTGCATTGCTTGAGCAGGTGGTGCGGCTAAAATGGTTACGGTTACACTTGTGGCAGTGATTAAACCTAGAGAAATACGTTGTTTTGTTTTCATGGATATTCTAAAAATCAGGATTTCTCTAGCAAGTTTTTAATGTCAATGGGTTCTATTTCTGCAATAGGTTTGTGGATTTTATACTGTCGTTGGGGTTTGTCCAAGATAGCAATAACGGTTTCAATGGGTGGACATCCCGGTTCAGTACAGCGCAATTGACTCAGAGACACGGAAATTTTTTCATTAATCTCCAAAACCTGATAAATCCAGTGTTTAATTTGCTGGATTTTTTCGGGATTGGTTTGTTGGTCAGTACGAGAAAATAAATCCATTACTATTGTCAGTTATTGATTGTTCATTCTCTGTGCCAGCTTTCCAGACGCGCCATGGCGCGTCTCTACATTTACGTGTTTCTCATTCAGCAAACTTTCATTAACCAAATCCTTTACCCCGTTTGGATTCTGACCACACTAAAACCTCCCCATTTTGACCACCAGCCGCCAATTGATGTCCCCCAGGATGCCAAGCCAGACAAGAAAAACCCTGGGTAGCACCGTTCATAATTTGGGCAATTTGCTTGGCTTTTTGCCACAGACAAACCCAGCCATCATTACTCGCTGACGCTAACAGTAAACTCTTGGGTTGAAAAGCGATATCCTGGATAATTTCAGTGTGCAGATCTAAAACCCGTGCATCCCAACCCTGACGATCATCCGTTTGTTTTTTCCAGATCACAATCCCCTCACCACTGGACGCCGCTAACAAGGGTGCAGTATTTGACATGGATTTTGACCATCTCAAGTTGCGAATTTTGCCGGGGAATCCCCGCATCACCCAGGGATGAGGATTACCCCATTGGACGACTGTAATCGTTAAGTCGAGATTACCAGAGGCGAGATACTTGCCATCCGGTGACCAAGCAATCGCCATACTCGCCGCCGCCATATCGACAAGGAAAGGGTCATCATCCCAATTTCGACTATCCCAAACCTTAGCACCCTGATCACCCGCGATCGCTAAATGCTGTCCTTGAGGATGCCAAGTCATTCCCAATACTGAGGACGAGTCAAAAGGTAATGTGATAATCGTTGCTTGTTCAGCCCCATCCCACACTTGAACATAACGCCCCAAACTAAATGCCAATTGGTTAGCCGTGGGACTCCAACGCAGGTGGTCAACCCATTTGGGGGCATTATTGAGAGTTGTGATCCGTTGAAGTTGGGGCTTCACCTGCCAAATTCTCACCCCACCATCTTGTCCTCCGGCTGCCAAAAATTGCCCATCGGGGGAAAAGTCCAGACAATCAATCGATTGTTCACCTGTGTTGTCTGAACCGAGAATTAAGCATGAGTCACCATTCCCGCCATCCCACAGCAGAACCTCCCCCGCTGCTGAACTTACCGCTAAACACCCATCAACGGACCAAGCCACAGCCGTGACATACTCCGAGAGTTGCCCACGCCACTGTTGTTCTAATAGATTTTTCTGGGTAATCCCTAAACCAGACACGCTCTAAAGTCCTCTCTCAGCTTCGCTTCCTCTAAATTGCGACCAATAAACACCAGTTCGCTTTTCCGGCGTTCTCCAGGTTTCCAAGCGCGATCGCCTCGACCATCAAACAACATGTGTACCCCTTGAAAGACAAAGCGTTGCTCTTCTCCAGCCATGTTGATAATTCCCTTCATCCGGAAAATATCAGGACCCTTGGTTTGTAACAATTGCGAGAGCCAATTATTCAGTTTTTCCCCATCCACAGGTTTTGATTCAACCAAAGCAAAGGAATGAACCGACTGATCATGTTCGTGAGCATCTTCGCTGAGAAAGTTGGGGTCAATCTCCAAAGCACGGTTGAGATCAAAGGCTTTCACACCCAGTAACCCCTTCATGCCTAACTCAGAGTTTTGGGTGCGGTAAATTTTTGCTAGAGCATTCATCCCCCGTATCCGCTTCTCCAATTCATCTAACTCATCCGGGGAGACTAAATCTGTCTTATTGAGCAAAATTACATCAGCAAAAGCAATCTGTTCTTGCGCCTCATCTGCTTCCCAATGCTGCCAAATATGCTTGGTATCCACCACCGTTACCACCGCATCTAAAAGCAGTTGCTGCCGCATATCTTCATCAATAAAAAAGGTTTGAATCACCGGGGCGGGGTCAGCCAGTCCCGTGGTTTCTATCACCAAATGGTCAAACTTGTTACGTCGCTTGATTAGGTTCCCGATAATCCGCATCAAATCCCCTCGGACGGTACAGCAAATGCACCCGTTGTTCATCTCAAAGATTTCTTCATCGGCATCAATCACTAATTGGTTATCAATACCCACTTCTCCAAACTCGTTGACGATGACGGCGACTTTCTTGCCATGTTCGTAGGTGAGGATGTGGTTGAGCAGGGTGGTTTTCCCAGCGCCGAGATAGCCGGTGAGAACAGTAACCGGAATGGTACTGGAGGCTTGAGCTGTTACCATACGTTATTTAAAATGATTATCATTCTCAAATGATAAACGTTTTTTCCCTAGGCGACAATCCCTTTCACCCAATCCTTAATGAATGTAGAGACGTAGCATGCTACGTCTCTACACATGGCACGTCTCTAGAATTCAAAGATAGTGCGAAGCGTCCCCACCCAAATCGTGTCATTGTTATCATCGTGTTCTGGGTTGAGAATCACGAACACCCCCGGATTAATCGCGATATTATCCGTGAGTTGATAACGATACTGAGCTTCCAGATGCCAAGACGTATCATCATCCTCAAAACCGCCATCATTATCCGTCACCTTCGGCGGTTGTCCGACAACAAACCCCAGCAAACTCCCCTCTGAACCAAAATCAGGCAATGCCAGCGTAACCGCCCAGTTAAAAATAGTGGCATCATCGCCCTCATCCACCAAGACACCGTTGTTGAAACCATTATCTTGAGCATGAGCCAGGGTCAAACCGCCCCAACCCGACAGCGTAAAAGCGGGACTGAGACGCAAACTGGCAGAAAGCCCAAACTGATCCGCTGACGTTGCAGTATCTTCCCCAAACGGCACATTTGCCAATTCACTCCCCGTTTCCCCAGAAACCACCACCTGTCCCCCAGGATAATAGGAACGCACATAAGTTAGACCTAAACGCAAACGTTCACTCGGTTCAATCCCCAGTTGGGCGATGGCAGCATAGCTACCATTAAACAATCCGTTTTTCTGACTCGGATCATTAGCATTGGCAGCCAGATAACCCAAGGATAAATTAAGCGCTGAATTGAAGTTATAGGTCAAACTAGCACCCGTGCCTTCGAGTCCCTGATAATAAATCGGATTGAAACGCCCGAAACGAGAAATCGCCCCCGTCAGTTCTTCCGAGAAAAACTCGTTATAGTTGGCAAAGTTCTCGTTAAACTCGCCGCCAACGGCATCAATAATAAAGGAAAGTTTCGCACCTTTAACGGCACCATGTCCATGTCCATGTCCATGTTCCTCTTCTTCCTGATTATGTGACCCTGCCATTTCTCCCAGAGAGAAGCGATAAAATAGCTTGCCAACAGCTAAATCATTATCATTACCTTCATCAAAAGCGAAGCGAGTCATACTGGTTCCGGTAATATTGGGATTATCTCCTTCACCGGGACCAAAAGGAACCGTATTCAATGCATCCAAGCGAGTTAGTAACAAGTCCTCCCCTGTAAAACTCGTCGCTAAAAATAGACGCACTCGGTTGTCGAAAACTACTTCATCTTCCAAGTCTTCTCCACTACTATCTGCCTTGTCATCCCCAAACACGCTACTCAGGGAAAAGCTGACTTCTCCGCGAAGTTTGGTTGTTGTGGAAAACTGATGATCCTCTAAAAAGGCGACTCGACCTTCCAAATTATCTACTCGCGCCCCTAGAGTCGCCAATTCCGCCTCAAATTCTTGCACCAACCGTCTTAAGGTTGCCAAATCACTCCCCTCCAGTTCGCCATTAGGGAGTAAACGCTCAATTTGCTGCAAGCACGCATTCAAACCAGCGGCAAACTCAAATCGGGTTAAGGCTCGATTCCCACGATAGCTGCCATCGGGATAGCCAGCGATACAGCCATAGCGTTCCACCAGACTGCGTAAGGCTTCATACGCCCAATCACCAGGGGAAACATCTCGTAACTGAGAGACACTGGTGACTTGCTCAAGAGCATTCGTTTGACTGATGGGGTTGTACCCCTCAATCTGTGCCAAAGCATTTGGGGTTGCACAAACTGCCCAACTACCCAACACCACTGGGTTAACGATTAAAGTCTGCCACCACGTTTTTGCCATAGTCATTTCTCACACCCTATTCAGTTCAAGGTCTTGCCCGATCGCCTATCGGTTACTCGGCGTCACAATAATTATGATAATCATTATCATAAGAACGATTATCGTTATTGTAAATCCAGGGTCAGAGTTTTTATGACAAACCATTCGGCATCCTTACCCGCGAACATTGACATTGCCATTATTGGCGCAGGTTCTCAGGCTCTAACCCTAGTCACTCATCTGCTACAAAAACGTAAGAAAATGGGGGATAGGTTTTGGGTGTTTGACGCCAGTGGTAGATGGATGAATCGGTGGTTCCATCAATTTGCTGCTCTAGAAATCCCCCATCTGAGATCCCCTGCGGTACACCATCCCCATCCCAATCCCTATGCATTGCGCTCTTTTGCCGAAAACCGGGAGTCGGAATTTTTTCCACCCTATGATCTTCCGGGAACGCAGCTATTTGAGGCATTTTGTCAGAATGTTATCCATCAGTGGGGATTGTCGGATAAGCTGGTTAGGGCTGATGTGAGTAGCGTTAAACCAACCACAGTTCTCAAACGCCCTCGATTTCGCCTAGAGTTGTCCAATGGGCAATCCGTCATCGCTCGTCGGGTGGTTTTGGCAACGGGTGCGGGGCAGAAGATTGTACCGGATTGGGTAGATAAAATTGCATCGGCTTATCCAAAGGACAGACTATGCCATGCTCAAACTGTTGATTTACGGAACGTGCAGATAGCCGGTGAGCAGGTTTTAATAATTGGGGGTGGGTTGACGAGTGGACACCTTGCCGTGGGTGCAGCAGCACGGGGAGCGAAGGTGATGTTAATGTCACGGCGTCGGCTTCAGGAAAAATGGTTTGATGCTGAACCGGGTTGGTTGGGACCGAAGTATCTCAAGGACTTTTGGACTCAACCCGATTGGCGGAGGCGGTGGGAGATGATTCAGGGGGCGCGAAATGGCGGATCGATGACGCCAAAGATGATGTTTCAGTTACGCCGCCTGGAGCGGCAAGGTAAGCTGAGGTTTTATCCAGAATGTCAGGTGGTTGAGGCTCGGTGGCAGGATAACCAGTGGCAGGTTGACTGTGATGATGATCAAGTCTATGAATGTCAACGTATCTGGTATGCCACTGGAACTGGCTTTGATGCCACTGTTGACCCGTTACTCAAGGATGTTATTGATACATATCCTGTACCGCTTGTCAAGGGTCTACCCGTTTTAGACGAGCATTTGCGTTGGTCAGGTTGTGAGTTATTTGTGATGGGAGGTTTAGCCGCCCTACAGATAGGACCTGTGGCACGGAACCTGTACGGTGGTAAAATGGCGAGCGATCGCATTGTACCCGCCTTAACCAAACCGACGCTGTACCTTTCCTCTTCAGGCTAATTATCACCTGTCATTACTTTGAAGGGAGTACAGGTTCCGCCCAAACCTTTCGCGATCGCGCAGGTATTATGGGTGATCATTCCTATATAGGTTCCTGTGTCACTATTTTGGACACCTAGACTACCAACAAACAGTTTTTGTTCAGAAACCTTGACATTCGCTTCCCTAGCAACAGTTTCAATGGCGGTGGAATTGGTTGTGGTTTCCACAAAAATCGTGGGAACCTTGGCTTGTTCAATGGTTTCCACCAATTCCTTTACCCGTGCGGCTGAGGGGGTTTCTTCGGTACTGAGTCCTTGCAACGATTCCGCCGCCTCAAATCCATAAGCGTTGACGTAATACGCCAAGGCGTCATGAGTGGTGACAATTTTACGTTTTCCTGGGGGAATTGTTGCCACTTGGGCGTTGACCCAGGTATCTAACTGGTCGAGTTGGGTGGTTAACTGTTGGGCATTTTCCGTATAAAAGTCAGCCTGATCTGGATTAATCTTTTTCAGTTGGTTCCGAATCACATCGACCATCGCTGTGCTGTTTTGCACATCATGCCAAACATGGGGATCAGGAACGTTTTCCCCCTGATCGGCTGCATGGTTTTGTTCATGATCTGAGTGTTCAACCTGTTCCTTTTCCCCGTGATCATGGTGATCTCCATGATGATCATGGTGATGTGCTTCTCCCTCCAGGGGATTGGGGACAGCTTCCTCAAATACAGCAACTATAGGGGATGATGTATTGCTGGCTTCAATTAATCCCTCAACGCCCGGTTCTCCATCATAGCCACCATAAAGGATCAGTTGTGCGGTTTCAACGGCTTTGCGATCCGATGGCGTTGATCGGTAGGTGTGAGGATCTTGGTTCGGATCTAATAAACAGTTGAGTTGAATGGTGTCTTGGGCAATTTCTTCCGTTAAATCGCAAAGGACGCGATGAGACACCACTACACTGGGTTTCTCACCTGATGTCCCATCCTCTGTTGGTGAAACCGTTGTCTGGTTGGTTTGAACACACCCTGTCAGTGCGATCGCGAATACCAACACCTTACTCTTCCAGCCGTTCAGGGTTTGGATCGATAGATACTTTAGCATAGTCAAGCTCCTGAAACCGAGACAACAATTATAATGATAATCATTCTAATATTGAAGTTGACCCAAATGGCGACGGTTTCGTCCCCAATACTGAATATTGCTTGGATACGCTTTACGCTTTTGGCATCACGTCTGGAACATAGCTCCCCCAGCTCCCAGACGTAGCATGCTACGTCTCTACATGCTCCCCCAGCTTCCCTATCCCTACCCAAGGCGCTTGATGTGATATCGGGGGAATCATTATCCGATAAGCTGAAAGCAGAATTTGTTAATGGTAGTCATTCTCACAGACAGGTTGTAATGCTCGAAGTTCATGATTTGGCGGTCAACTACCGAAATACCTGGGCAATCTCCGGTGTTTCGTTTTCCATCCAACCCGGACAATTAACAGTGTTGTTGGGACCCAACGGCGCTGGCAAAAGTACGATTATTAAGGCAATTCTGGGACTCATTCCCCTCACCAGAGGAGTAGCAACATTTCACGCCAAGCCTCTGAAACGTCAGCGCAAACGAGTCGCCTATGTACCCCAGCGCACCCAAATTGACTGGAATTATCCGGTTACAGTCTGGAATGTCGTGATGATGGGGCGCACTATCCACACGGGTTGGTTTAAATATCCGTCTCGTCAATCCCAGGAGATTGTTCAGGATGCATTAGAACGGGTGGGCTTGTTTGAGTATCGCCATCGTCAAATTGGTGAACTTTCTGGTGGACAACAACAACGAGTATTTTTGGCAAGGGCGCTGGCGCAACAGGCGGAGTTGTTTTTTTTTGATGAGCCGTTTGCGGGGATTGATCAAAAGACAGAAGAGATTATTTTTGAAATTTTTCAAAACTTAAAGTTTCAAAATAAAATGGCATTGGTTATTAGTCATGATTTGGGGGAAACCCTAGAGCAATATGATCAAGTATTACTTTTAAATAAAGAGTTAATTGCTGTGGGGTCAAAGTCAGAAGTATTGACAACTGAAAATCTCAAAAAAGCTTATGGGAAACTCATGAGCCTGGTTGTTGCCTAATATCGAGGCAGAAGGTTTTAGGGCAGAAATTAGAGGAGAAAAGGGAAGTAAGTTTTGAGTGTGTAGGGGTGGGTTTCACCGATAATGTTTAGTGAAAAACCCTTAACTTAACTAAACCCACCCCGATTTAATCCTTAATTTTAAAATTATAGCAATAATCAAAAATTGACATCCGGCAAGACTAAGGGTAGCATAATACAGATTTTAAGAAGATATTAATAGTAAATAATAAATTAAGAATAAGTGAGGTGGATAGGATGTGGGATTGGTTAATTGAACCGCTACAGTGGGGATATATGCGTGACGCCATAGCGATTGCGGTGCTGCTGGGAATTTTAGGGGCAGTTGTGGGGAGTTATTTGATTGTGCAACAGATGATCATGATCGCTCATGTGATCGCCCATGCTGTTTTACCGGGACTATCAATCGCCTTTTTTGTGGGGGAACAATTTCTGTCTCTGGGAGCGTTTGTAGCCGGGACATTGAGTGCTTTAGTGGTAGCTGGTATTCATCAGCGATCGCGAGTTAAAGTAGATGCAGCGATGGCGTTAACCTTAACCAGTTTTTTGGGCTTGGGAGTTATCCTAATTACCCTCTTAGAAACAAACCAATTTGACCTCAGTTCTATTCTATTTGGTGACATTTTAGGCGTCAGAACCAGCGATGTTTGGCATACGCTAATCATTACCGTCATCGTTTTACTGTTAACCAAACTGTTTTACAAAGAACTCCTTTTTTACACCTTTGATCCCCTCGGCGCTCAAGCTAGCGGTTTACCCGTCACCACCATGTATTTCGGCTTCGTCTGCGCCATTACCTTGACGATTGTCGCCAGTATGCAAACCGTGGGTGTGCTGCTGGTTATCTCACTCCTCGTCGGTCCTGCCATTACTGCCTATCTTTTGGTCAAAGAATTGCATCAGATGATGGGATTAGGGGCAATAATCGGTGTAATGGCGGGTGTCACGGGGATGTATTTAAGCTATCACCTGGACTTGCCATCGGGACCCGCGATCGTCATGGTTGTCTTTAGTTTCTTTATTCTGGCATTTTTATTCAGTCCCACCCAGGGAATTTTAACCGAACCCGGAACCCTCCGTTGGATTGCCAAAATCCTGCAACCCCTCAAACTCTGGAAACGCTGAGGCTCTCCCTGTTTTGACCGCTAACTCGGGGTTCATAAGTATAGCACTACGAGGTACGGAAAGGACATCAGTTAATCCCAGAGGGAACAGGGAACAGGGAACAGGGAACAGTAAAGAATGTCCTAACCTGTCTTAGTACCGCTATATCTGGACATAAACTGTGTCGGGCTGAGTTGAAAATTGTCAAGACTCACGAGTCCCTTCTATCCTCTGTTCCCTCCTGATACCCAATCCGGGTTAGCTACCCGGTTATAATCCAGTCCGCGCAGGCGGACTTTGTTTGTGTAGCCGCGATTTCAATCGCCATGGCAAAAAAGGGTTTTCAAAGCGGATGTGGTATGAAATATACCTATCGACTGACTCAAAATAGTGTCATATCCTCCTTTAGCTTGGCGTCAGCGATAACGGCGAATTGGTAAGTTAGTGAAAGATACAAGAAAGCCTTAAACCTTAGAAAAACATTCAATATCAGTAAAGGAGGACAACTCTACATGAATAGTAATAAGCAATTTTTGGATAACAATAATCAACCGATTGAACCCACTGTCAATCAACTCGATGAATCTTCGTCCAATAAAGACAATCAAGATAATCAAGGCAAGGGTGTAGTTGGCGCTGGGGTAGCTGGCGCAGCCGTTGGTGCTGTAGTTGGTAGTCAAGTGGCTGGCAAACGAGGCGCCGTTGTGGGTGCTGTCACAGGCGCTGTAGCGGGTGGTTTGACGGCTAAGGCTACCCCTGACGACGCGCCGGATAAACTTAAAGGTGCTGCGGAAAAGGCAGCCAACAAAGTGCAAGGTGCGGCTGAACAAGCCAAGCCAGCGATTGAAAATGCTGCCAACCAAGCGAAAAGTGCTACGGAAAAAGCAGCCGACAAGGTACAAGATGCGGCTGAGAAGGCTAAGCCAGCTATTGAAAGTCAAGCTGACAAAACCAAAAGTGCTGCGGTGAAGACAGCCGACAAGATTCAAGATGCGGCTGAGAATGCTAAACCCTCTCTCCAGAGTAAAGCTGACCAAGCCAAAAATGCGGCGATGGGTGCAGCCGATAACGTTCAAGACAAGGCAGAGAAAGCAAAGCCATCGAATCAGAATAATCCAGATGGTGAGGTAGTGGCAGAACAAGAACGCATTATTGTGGAACCTGACCCAACTGCAGTAGTCGCGGCAAAACCTGTCACTGCTGTGGGAAAAAACGTCGCAGAAACAGAAGTGACGCAGGTTGACGTTAAGCTAGAAACACCTGAAATACCTGAAGTTGACAAGCGAACATCCTTCAGAAAGAATACCGAACGTTGACTTCTCCCCCGGTTGAAACACGGGGGATTCTAAGAGGATACTACGGGACGGGCTACAAATTGAGGCGCATAACACAATTCCGCTTTCCGGATCAAGGGGAGGCATGACTTGCGGTAGCATTTCCAGTAGCGTCACGGCAATTCCCCGCTTGACTAAGTTCTCTGCCATCTCCAAGCCAATAAACCCGCCACCGACAAGTTCTGTATTGGCAACCAGGAGTTTTTTCTCGTCGGTAATTACATCTCCCACGTAATTTGTTATTTGTGATAATTGAATGGTTAGGTCGGGGCGGGTTTAGTTATATCAGGGTGAACACGAAACGTTAGTGGTAAAACCCGCCCCTACACAAGATGTTTCATCGGAACGTCTCAGCTTCCCCATCTTCCCCTGCACCCCTGCTACGACAATCCCCGTCCTTTTTGGGCAAATTCATCAATGGTTTGCTTGGATAAATTGTGGGTAGTCATCGCATTCAACATTTCTAACGGTAGCGTCAGATGATCCGCCCCAGCGATTAAAGCTCTCGCCGCTTCTTCTGGTGATTTGAGACTTGCGGCTAGAATTTCCGTGGGACTATCTTTGAGGATAGCTGCCATTTCTTTGACTAACACCAAACCATCCCCTAGTAAACGAGTGGCGCGGTTTACATACGCGATCGCATATTTAGCTCCGGCTTCTGTCGCAACAGCAGCTTGGGCGGCGCTATAAATGGCGGTAACTGAACAGGGAATCTCTGGGGATAGATGAGCGACAACCTGAAATCCTACGGCTGTAGCCGGAACTTTCAACACTGTTTTCTCCCCAATCATCTCAAAGGCTTTTCGCCCTTCTGCCACCATTCCCTGAAAATCGGTTGCCATGAGTTGATAATACAGTTCCCCTGGACTAATTGCTGCCAGTTGTTCTAGGGTTGTTTCTGGTGGTAAATCACTTTTGGCAAGCAGTGTTGGATTGGTGGTGATCCCCTTGACCCATCCCCATTTCTCTACCGTTTTCGCTTCACTAACTAATGCTGAATCCAAATAAATCATGATCAATTTTCCGTTAATTAAGGGACTTACGGAACACTAGACTATCAATTATTGTAGAGAAAAAAAGCGGACAAAAGTCCAAAAAAGAAGGGTTCTATAATTTATTAAGTCTGCGTTAAAAACTGCGCTAGCGTGAAGAGAAGCGAGTACGACGAATGACGAATGACGAATGACGAATGACGAATGACGAATGACGAATGACAAACTATAAAGCAACAGCAACTCTCAAAATTAGATCGCTTGAATGATTTCCTGTTTAAGTTAATTCTATCTGGAGTGGCACTAAAAATTTAGTTTTGAGTGCTTAATCTCCCTAGTTTGCAATTTTAGGAAATCTCAGCAATTTGTTGAGTGTTGCTGTTACTTGTCAATGAGGAAATAGAAATGAAATTTATCAGTCGGTTTTATACCTCCTAATTTGATTTTGTCAGTTCAACTTCTGTCATTAGTAAGCCTTTCGGCTTCAATTTCTAATGTAATCACCTTTGCGGGAAAGCACAAGTAAATGACATAGAAGTTTACGTTTCGATGATTAAAGGCTGTCGTTTGTGTTACAAAAAATTTACGAATCAGGTTCTGTGAGTCAAGTGTTAGCGGTAAGTGGTTATCAGACATTGACGGGTTGAAGCGTGCCATAAGCGCCAAATTTCCGTAATTCTACGGTAGCGATCGCATTTCTCCATCTGGCTTAATTTGAATATCAGTAGAAATACGGAATCGGAGACAGGGTGTGATGGTGAGATGCAGGCAAAGTCAACCGCGTCGGGGAATTTGTGTCACAGCAGGAGTGGCGATCGCGTGGGTTCTATCCCATTGGACAACTCCTACCGTTGCCCAAGTTATTCCTGATTCTACTCTAGGGGTAGAAGGTTCTGTGGTGACGCTGGATGTGATGATTCAGGGACTTCCGGCGGATCAGATTGATGGGGGGGCGATTCGAGGTGCGAATCTGTTCCACAGTTTCTCGGAGTTTAATGTGGGCGCGGGACAACGGGTTTATTTCGCTAATCCGACGGGAATTGATAATATTCTCAGCCGGGTGACGGGTACGGATGTTTCGGATATTTTGGGAACTCTGGGGGTTAATGGTGGGGCAAATTTGTTTCTGATTAATCCGAATGGGATTGTTTTTGGTAAAAATGCTCAGTTGGATGTTCAGGGGGCGTTTGTGGCGTCTACCGCAGATGAGTGGGTGTTTGAGAATGGGACATTTAGTGCAACGAACCCCCAAGCGCCGCCATTACTGACGATTAACCTGACGCCGGGATTGCAATATGGGTCGAATTATCAAGGCGCGATCGCAAGTTCTGGTCGTTTAACGGTTGGTGGGGATTTGATCCTGGCGGGTCGAAATCTCAACCTCAACAATCAGGTACAATCTGGGGGGAATTTGACCCTATTGGCGACGGATACGTTGAAGGTGCGCGATAGTGTGGCGAGTCCGTTTATTGCTTCAGCGATGGGTCAACTGTTGGTACAGGGGACTCAAGCGGTTGATATTTTTGCCTTGAATCATCCCGATAGTGGGTTATTTTCCGGTGGGGATATGGTGTTGCGTTCTAGTAATACGGTTAGTGCAGATGCTCACTTCTGGAGTGGTGGAAATTTTCGGATTGAACAGTTAGATAGTGGTTTAGGGAATTTGTCAAGTCCTTATGACCCAGTGATTCGGGCTAGGGGAGATGTGAGTTTTAATAGCTACACAGGTCCTTCTTTGCATATTTTGGCTGGGGGAAGTGTCACGATTTCCGGGGATGTTGCTATAGAAGGTGTCGAGGCAAATGCTGATGCGATTAATGGGGATATTATCCGATTATCAGATGGGACAGAAATCACGATTAATGGCTCGACAAGACCAACTTTAGATATCCGTGCGGGTACGACTGATTTTGGCACGCCTAATGCTGCACCACTTGATAATTTTAATCCCTTTGGCGACTTCGATCCAGTGCCGACGATTGACGCTGTAGGTACAGGAACGAGTGCGGATATCAGAATTGCTGGTTTGATCGATATTCAGGCGGCGGATGGATTGGTGCTTTTAACGAATCAGTATCGCCCCAATCTTTCCTTGCCCGGGGGAGTTATTACTGCGCCATTGATTTTTACGGATGATTTTGAACGTAGGTTTGTGGGGAACAGTGGTTCTATTTTTATTGATGCTAGAGGCAATATAGAAGTCGGTCAAATTGATACCAGCAGCTTTTCTGGAAATGGGGGTGAAATTAGGATTGTTTCTGGTCAAAATATTACTTTTACGGATACTGTTGATTCTTCGGTTCGACCTGATGATGGTTTAGGATTTGGTGTCGGTGGCGATATTACCGTGACGGCTCAAGAAGAAATCGTTCTCCCTAGTGTAAATAGTTCAATTCGTAGCGTTACTCAAGGTCAAGGTAAGGGCGGTGATATTGAGATTAATTCGAGAATACTTTCCCTTAATGATGGAGCGGAAATATTTACGCTTACGAGAAGTATGGGAGAGGCATCTGGTCAGGGAGGTAATCTTACAATTAATGCGAGAGAATTTGTGGAAGTAATTGGTGTGGGTCAACTTCCAGGGAGTGATCCTAACAATCCTCAGTATAAGAATACCAGGCTGTTCGCTAGGACTTTGGGGGATGGTAATGCTGGAAATTTGACCGTAAACACGAGACAGTTGATTTTGCGAGATGGTGGGATACTATCAACGATTACTTGTGGCACAGGAGCAATGACTCGGTGTGGTTCAGCGCAACCAGGTACGTTGAGAGTGAATGCTTCTGATTTTATCGAATTAACTGGTACTCCAAACGTAGATAATGAGCAACTTTTAACCAGTGGTTTATTCAGTACGAGTGTACTTGATGGGGATGGCGGAGATGTTTTTGTTGAAACCGGGCGATTGATTATCCGGGATGGGGCGCAGATTGCTGCGGCTGCTGAGAGAAGGAGTACAGGTGCGGGTGGAAATATAACAGTAACTGCCTCTGATTTAGTAGAATTAAGTGGCACTAGACCTAATGGAATCCCAGGTGGTTTATATACTTTTGCTGCTGAGGAAAGTTCTGGAAATGCTGGAAATCTGACGGTTAATACAGGGCGATTCATTGTTCGGGATGGCGCATCAGTCGCAAGCAGTACGGATAGTACCGGGAATGCTGGAGATTTGGAAATAAATGCGTCTGAGTCTATGGAAGTCATTAATGCAGAGGTTCGTGCTATAACTACCTTGAATGCTGATGATGCGGGTGATGCTGGCAATTTTTTGATTAATACAAACCAATTAATTGTGCGGGATGACGGATTAGTTTCAGCTAGCACTTTGGGTCCAGGTGATGCTGGCACATTAGATATTAATACGAATCGATTAGTAGTTCGAGATGGGGCGAGAGTTTCTGCAGATACCTCTAGCACCGGGGAAGCCGGGAAACTGAATGTGACGGCGACTGATTCTGTTGAGGTTATTGGGACAGCCTCTGATGGAACCACTCCTAGTAGCTTATTATTTGATTCGTCGGCTTCTGAAACCGGAGGAAATGCAGGAGAATTAACGATTGATACGAGTCGATTAATTGTTAAAGATGGCGGATTGGTTTCCGCGACAACGGCGAATACTGGGGAAGCCGGAAAATTAACTGTAAATGCGTCTGAATCCGTAGAAGTTATTGGTACATCACCGAATGGTCAAACCCCTAGCCTTTTAGTCTTTGATTCGTCGGGTTCCGGTAATGCGGGAGAATTGAAGATTGACACAGAACGATTAGTTCTCCAAGGTGGTGGAAAAGTATCTGGAACAACCTTTGACTCCGGAGAGGGTGGAATTATAGAGGTTAACGCTTCGGAATCGGTAGACGTTAACGGTTCAGGAAGTGGCTTATTTTTTAAGTCTCAAAGTTTGGCGAATGCGAGAGGAATCACCCTGAATACGGGTCGCTTAACTGTGGAAAATGGCGGACAATTAACCGTGAGTGGGAGTGGTGCTGGCACGTCTGGGGATTTGGAAATTACGGCGGATTCTATCTTTTTAACTAATCAAGGACGCCTGCGGGCAACAACAACTGCTAGTGAAGGGGGGAATATTCGTTTAGATGTGACCGATTCTATTATTATGCGCTTCAATAGTGAAATTGCGGCGGAAGCGTTTGGTACGGCGAATGGGGGCAATATTACGATTAATGCTGGGGGAATTGTTTTGGCAATTCTATCGGAAAATAGTGATGTTGTGGCTAATGCATTTTCGGGTCAAGGTGGAAATATTTTGGCGACGGCTTTACTGATTGAAGGGTTTCGCCAATTTGAAGATCGCCGCACTCCAGAGAGTGATTTCACGGCGAGTTCTGAATTGGGAATTGATGGAACGGTAGACATTAATACGGAAACTCAACCTCAACTTGAACCGTTACCTCAGTTACAACCTGTAGACCCAATTGAAGCGCGATGTCAAGTCGGTCAACGGCGTGGACGCAGTGAATTTATTATTTCCGGGCGCGGGGGTTTACCGCCCAATCCAATTAATAATTCCAATTATAATCAGGGTTGGGTTGATTTCCGTGATCCGATAGGTTCGACGGAAAATCGGGTGAATTCAGGGGGAAATAATCCGCAGCCGGAGACGAAATCAACTCAAATTATTGAGGCGCAAGGATGGATTATTAAGGAAAATGGAGAGGTAGAATTGGTGGCGGAAGTACCGAATCCGACGCTGTATAGTTCCTGGCAAACCCCGATTTGTCCTGCACCAAATGACGCGATTGTCCCGTAACTTACTTTTAGTCGGGATCTGGAAAACCTCTCTCCAAACCTCTCTCCTGCGAGGAGAGAGGCTTTGAATTCTGCCCCTTCCGTTCAATAAAAGCAAAGCATCAATAACATTCGGATCAACCGCGATCATGCCATAATTACTCTATACCTTGGTGAATTGCTTTATCTATGTCCTCAAGACTTTTAGGCGTTCCATTTCTTGATCGATTTCCTAGACGCGATCGCAATTCCACATTTGTTGGCGGTACGTTATATTTTTTCTGCCGCTATTGGGGGGAAAGCGTGACGATGAACTGGCGCTAAAGCGCAACTACAAGCGCAACTACAAGCGCAATTATGAACAAAGTTGAATGACTATTATGAATTTATTCTTTAAATATGGGTTGATTGGTTTCTGTTTGACTTTGTTGATTGGCTTGGGTCAACCTTATCTCATTGGTCAATCGGCACTTAGTAGCGAACTTCCACGAATTCTTAGCCAAAGTCCTATTGTTGATAGCAATACTTTAATTGAACAAGGTCAAGGGTATTATAAAAATGGACAATTTACAGAGGCGGTAAGTCTCTGGAAAAAAGCCGTATCTCAATTGGCTGATCAAGGGAATCAACTTCAACAAGCGCGAGTTTTAAGTTATCTGGCTTTGGGTTTCCAAGAATTGGGAAAATGGCAAGAGGCGAAAGACGCGATCGCGAAAAGTTTCAACCAACTCCAATCTCTTCCCAATTCGCCGGAAAAAAGCCTGATTCTGGCTCAAGTTCTGAATAATCAAGGACATCTACAACTCTCTCTGGGAAACCCTGCTGATGCTCTAAAAACCTGGGAAAAGGTACATCGCCTTTACACCCGCTTGGAAGATGAAATTGGAAGCATTGGTAGCTTGATTAACCAAGCTCAAGCGTTGCAAAATCTAGGACAGTTACGGGAGGCATTTAAAACTTTAACTCAGGCAACATTACACCTGCAAAGTCAACCCGACTCTTTGCTTAAGTTCACGGCTTGGTCTAATTTGGGAGAACTGGTGCGAGTTGTGGGTAACTCTAATTATTCAGATCCCAATTGGTCGCCATTAAAACAGTATTTTAAGTTAGAGAATTTAACTAATTTAGAGCAATCTAAACAGTTGTTAGACAAAAGTTTGACTCTGGCGCAAAAATTGGAAAATCCCCAAGCTATTGCTGAGGCTTATTTCCAGTTGGGGAACTGGGCAAAGGATACTTATTATCACCAGCGCAGTCTCTACGAAAGAACTCGCCCCTCTCTACAGAATATTAAACCTGTTCTGGATGCTGTTACTCAAGCTACTGATTATTATCAACAGGCAATCACTTTATCAAATTATCCTCTACTTCCTATCCAATCTCAGCTTAATGACTTCAGTATTTTACTCAATACCCAACATTGGTTACTTAAGCAGCATTATTGGTCAAAGGCTCAGACTTGGTGGCAGGAAAAACTGGTGTCGCAACTGCCAAATTTAAGCCAAATTCAAGCTAAAATCACCAACTTTCCCCTCAATCACACCACCATTGATTGTCAAATTCGGTTTTCTCAACTTTTGGTCACTTTAAACCAAATTCAGCAAACGGTTAGTCAAGATAAGGCACAAGTTCCCAACATTTATCGCCATAGCGTTTGGACACAATTAGATAGTTTATTTACCACAACCTTTGCTAAAAATCAACAGATTATCCAACAATCTCACGCTTTAGAGGATCGGCGCAGTGAAGCTTATGCAACAGGGATTAGTGGTAAACTCTATGAATCGACTCGGAACCTGGACAATGCCCAAGCGTTAACCAATCAAGCGATTCAAATTAGCCAATCGATTCAGGCGTGGGATATTGCTTATCAATGGCAATGGCAACTGGGACGCTTGCGGAAAGCTCAGGGAAATATTGATGGAGAATTTGGCGCGATTGCAGCCTATCAAGCGGCGGTCAATACACTCAATACGATTCGCCAAGATTTAGCAACCCTTAATCCTGATGTTCGCTTTTCCTTTCGCGATGAAGTTGAGCCGATTTATCGGGAATTGATTGATTTACTTTTGCGAGAAGAAACGCCATCACCCAAAAAGTTAATCCAAGCCAGAGAGGTTTTAGCCCAACTGCAATTAGCGGAATTAGAAAACTATTTACAAGAAGCCTGTGCGTCATCAGATCCGGCTTTAATTGACCAAATTGTCGATGAACACGCTCCGAATACGGCGGTTATTTATACCATTCTTTTAGATGATCGATTAGAGGTGATTCTCAAACTACCTCAGCCATCGTCATGTAACGATATTAACGACGACAACTGTCAACACTGTAGAGACGTTGCATGCAACGTCTCTACACCTAATCCCAGTCATCTTAAATCTGAAACCAACCCACCCTTACAACACCATCGTGTCAAACTTTCCCCCCGTCAGGTGGAAGAAACAGTTGATCAACTCCGCACTCAACTTACTAATCCCCAACGGACTTCTCGCTATCGTCAAGCGATTCAAAATACCTCTCAACCGATCTATAATTGGTTAGTTGCTCCCTTTGAATCCCAGTTTAAAGCCAATGGGATAAATACTCTCGTTTTTGTCCTCGATGGTGCCTTACAAACCGTTCCCATGGCGGTGCTTTGGGATGGGAACCAGTATCTAGTTCAAAAATATGCGATCGCGCTGAATCGAGAACCCCAGTTACTCGCCCCTGTACCCCTCTCCCAGTATCCCTTACAGACGCTGGCATTTGGACTATCTCAGGTGCGCTCTGATTTTGCTCCTCATCAAAGCTTTCAATCCCTCGCCAATGTTGAAGCCGAACTATCACAAATTCCTTCAGATGTAACGCTACTCAATGATGAATTTACCAGTCAAGCCCTGCAAAATCAAATCAACGCCCGCCCCTTTTCTATTGTTCACTTCGCCACCCACGGACAATTTAGTTCTAATCCCAATGAAACTTTTATTTTGGCGTGGGATAAACGAATTCAGGTGAATGAATTAAGTCATTATCTCAAAAGTCGCGAGGAAAGTTTGCCTGATCCAATTGAACTGTTAGTGTTGAGTGCTTGTCAAACCGCTAATGGGGATAATCGGGCGACATTGGGGCTGGCGGGAATAGCGGTTCGGGCTGGGGCGCGGAGTACGATTGCGACGTTGTGGGAAGTGAATGATAAATCAACGACTGCTTTTATTCAGTTGCTTTATCAACAGTTAACTAATTCCACGGAACCGATGAGTAAAGCGGAAGCGATACAACAGGTTCAGAAGAAATTTTTAAAGAATCCCAATTATAAACATCCCTATTATTGGGCACCTTTTGTTTTAATTGGAAATTGGCTCTCGTTGTTTCAAGGATAAATTTATCCCTAGATGAGGGCATGATAGTATTGTGTCCCTACCTAATCAAATTAATGATCTCTCCTAGTTATTGGTTTCAGGATTATGTTTTTTTAACGCAGAGGTACGCAGAGGTTGGCGCAGAGGTACGCAGAGAGGGTTTGTCGAGGTGTGAGGCGTTTTTCTACTGTTTTTCTAGGGTGCAGCAGGGGAGAATTGGGGTTTCGGTAAGGGATTCCCAACCGATATATTCTAGTAAGTCTGCCCAGGCTGGCTTGGTTTCCAGGGGGGTTTGGCGGTGCAGGTTGGCTAGTTCGGTGATGGTGTCAAACCATAGACCGTTTTGAGCATAAATGACTATTTTGTTTTGGGGAGTATTACTGTTAAAGGGTGTGTCGTTTTGTACCCGTTGAATCCAGCCATCGACAAAAAAGTTAGGTGTTGAGGGTTGAGTTTGGCAATAGAGTTTTAGTGACCAATAATACCATTGTCCGGGTTCTAGTGGGGGTTCATTGGTGGGAAGGGTTAGGCTAATAATTCCGGGAGTTTGGGGGAGATTGAATTGAAAGTTGGATGGGTAATCGGTTTCATTTTCGAGGCTAAATTGGGCGACTTGAGCCGATGTTGCTGTGGCGGGAAGATAAAACCAAAAGGTTGGATGTTGACTCTGGGTTAATCCCCAAACATGAGTTTCTGGTAAGCTGTTCCTGGATTTTTCAAGGGTGGGAACAAGGGCGACTAATTGCTTATCGGTTTCGGAGGGCTGTGCGTCACAGGGTCCACGGGTTCCTGAATCCGCTTGTTGTCCGGGTGTGTCTTTGTCTGGTGGGGGTGGCGGTTGGTTGAAGATGAGGGCGTCGAGGGGCGATCGCTGGGTGATAATTAGAAGGGGTATGATGGCGAGGTTGAATAGTTGGTTGGTCATTGGTTGTTTGTCCTTTGTTATTTGTTTTTTGTTATACTTGTGTAGTCACGATTTGACGTTTGTAAAAGGCTAAAGCCTTTACTACAAACAATTAAGGCGATCGCGGAGGGGATTAGGGGTATCCAATAGCCGTGAATTAATAGAATTAAACTGAGTCCTGATAGTAAAACTAATGCTGTACATAAGGCGAGGATTTGGTAGGGGCGTTTGGGGATTAACTGAACCAATACTCCACCACTGAAGGAACAGCCGCCAATCCATAATACTTCACTCCAAAAATTCCCCGGTTGAATTAAGGGACGTTGATCGAGTACGGCGCTGAGTATCTGACTCACTCCATGCGCCTGAATTTCTAAGCCGCGCATTTCTCCGTAGGGGGTATGGAAGCTATCTTTGATGCTGGTGGCGGTAACGCCTATTAATATTACCCGATTCTTGACCCATTGGGGATTAATTTGATTTTGGAGAACTTCGGTTAAGGTTACGGATTGGGCGATGGGTTGAACCGCACGGTAGTTGAGGAGGATTTGTTGACCTCTAAAATCATAGCGTTGATATCCGCCCGCACGGGGGTTTAAATCGGTAAAGATAACATCTCTAAGCTGTAAGTTGCCGTTTTTGGCGGTAAATGTGGGTAATATTCTCTCTGCGGCTAAATAGCGAAAGGCGAGTTGAACATTAAGGGCGTAGGGGGTTGGACAAGGTGAAGTTGAGCTAACTCCTTGATATAATAACTGGCGGCGTAGTGGTCCGGTTTCGGTGTTTTTGCTGTCTACTAATACGTTACTAAAGCCGAGATTTTGCCAGGGAAAATTGGGGAAAGATGCGGTTCCTTGATCGCTTTCACTGCTAACTTTACAGATATGAATCACCTGATTGGTTTGGCGTAAATAGGTGGGTAAATCGGTAGGAGAGGCTATTGTGCGATCGCGATAATGAATTGGG
This sequence comes from Coleofasciculus sp. D1-CHI-01, assembly GCF_040218875.1. NCBI lineage: Bacteria > Bacillati > Cyanobacteriota > Cyanophyceae > Coleofasciculales > Coleofasciculaceae > Coleofasciculus > Coleofasciculus sp. D1-CHI-01. The sequence goes on along the minus strand of NZ_JAVJQP010000044.1, from coordinate 22,077 downwards.
TTATCTCGATAGATGTCTAAGCCGATTACTCGCGGTTGCATTGATTCCAGTTTCTGCAATAATTTAACTAGCACGTCATCGGATAACGGATAGCGGTATTGGTTGATATCGGCTTCGGTTATTTTCACCAGCAAGAGGCGCGAGTCTAAGGCTTCGGTTGGGCGCAATCGGATTAATCCATCCAAGGCTTGTAATTCTAACCCTTGCAATAAGCCGAGCGATCGCACGCCAATCACCACCACGCTGACAACCCCACTCAGGATCGGAATTGTCCAAGCTGGGGTCTTGACAGAATGCTCATTTTGTGCTGGAAGTTGGGATTTGACCCATTGGCGATTAAAGATGGATTGGTAGATGGGGTTATGAACCCTGAGTTTACCCTGACGCTGAACCACTAATCCAGAGAGTAGCAATTCCTGTTGGGTGTGACTCTCATCGGTGGGGATTTCTCCTCGGTGTAGGATTTTCTGATAGAGGCGGAGTAATGGGATTGAACCATGGTGACTGAGGAGGATGCGATCGCGGATGGTTCTCAGATGTTCGGGATGATCGGTGAATTCCCAGTTTACCAGAATCTGCGATCGCACGATTTGTTTCACCAATTCCCGTTCATTGTTGGTGCGACTGATTTTATCAATAACGCTTCTCGATACTCTCTCTAATGGAAGCCAACCCACTTGACTGATTCCCAGGGTTTTCCCTATAAAGTTATCACGGGAATCAATACCTTGACTCAACCCACTATTCTTAATCATCCTATCCAATGGAGAATCACAGAATCGTTGCACTAATTGACATAACTTTTGGGTGAGAAACGGTTGACCCTCAGTCCAATATAATATCGCTTCCAGCACTTTGCGTGGATGCTGAACTTTTCCCTCAAATCCTTGGGTTAAAATCAGCGCTTCATCCAGTTTAAACCCCTGTAATTCAATCGCTTTGCCAATATTAAACGGCGTTTTAGTTTTATCTTGGATTAAATCCGATGGGCTAGCCACTCCTAACAAAGCAAAGGTTAAACGTTGATAGCGTTTCTTCGTATCTCGTCCATTATAGTAGGCTCGAATTAAGGCAAAGAAATCATCGGTGGGAAAAGATAAATTCAGGGTACTGTCGATTTCATCGATAAAAATGACTAAATTTTTAGTGATAATGTCCAGCACAACCGCTTCAATAAATTCTCCCAACCGCTGTACAGGGGATAAGGAGTCATGTTCATCCCACCACTGTCGCCATTTGACGCGATTCGCCAGTCGTAATTCACTGACTAAACGATAAGCAATTCCCTTGTACCATTGTTGTTCGTTCGCCTGACGCCCAATGCGAGTTAAATCAACTACCGCACAGACAATTCCTTCCGCTTTTAGGCGTTTTTGGGTTTGCACTCGTAAGCTGGATTTGCCCATTTGTCGGGAATTGAGGACATAGCAGAATTCGCCAGCTTTTAATCCTTCATAGAGTTTTTTATCTGCTGAACGCATTACATAAGTTGTCGCATTTGGTGGTAAGCTTCCGCCTACATGATAGTCATTTGTCATTTGTCATTTGTCATTCGTCATTTGTCATTCGTTACTCTCGTTCCTAGCCAGTAGGGTGGGCATTGCCCACCAGACTTAAGTCAATGACGTTCCTCTTAAGGGAATGCTATTGGGGAGGCTACGCCTCCCGTCAAAGGCTAAAGCCATTACTACGAACTACGAAGCTTCCCCCAAATTTGCCAAGCGAGAGCCAAAATAATTGCGATAAAGCTCACATCTGATTGTTACTCTATTTCCGGTCAAATGCACCAATCCCAGACTTTCAAGCTGATAGGCAAGTTTTGACGCTAATTCGACGCCATTGCTGGTATCCACTACTTTTTTGAGCGCCGGAATTAATGCTGAATTTTCCTGCAATTCTAGCCAAATCTTGCGTAAATAATTCCCATAAATACCAGAATCAGTCGCCGCTTCATTTAATAGCTGTGTTAGAGTCGTATTCTGTAAGGTTTTGAGTTCAAATAACGCTTGTTTAATTAAGCCGGGATGTCCGCCTACCTTATTCATTAATAAACTGACATCAGCCTGATTTAATACCTGTCCATGCTTTTGGGCTAACTCAGTTACTTGTTCGGCTGTAAATTCTGGCAAGGAAACGGTTAATCCCACATTAAACGGCGAGTGATTGATATCTAGGGGAATATAAGCTTCCGTCGAATGAGAGACAATTAACCGCAGTTTCTGCCAATTATCCAGAATTTTACTATCCTCATGCCATGCCCGTAGCATACCAAAAAAGTCTTGAGCGATCGCTAAATGAGGAAAGAGGCGATCAACCGTATCCAAGCCTAAAACTAAGGGACTATCAATTTGCTCTAATAAATAGTCTTGAAAATAAGCAGAGCAGTTATCATTACTACTGAGATCCACATCCCAATATTCCTGGATTTGCAGCGGTTTTTGCAGTTGACGACTGACACTCATACACAACCAACGCAAAAATTGATCCAGATTTTTGACCACCGATTCTTCCGGTTGACATAAATTCAAATAGACGGGGTGATAACCTTGTTGTTTCGCCAAATTCAAAACTCTTGCCATTAATTCTGTCTTTCCCATTTGCCGAGGTGCCTTAATCCGAAGTAACGCGCCCGGTGCAAAAAGACTTTGATAGCAAAACGATTCAATTGGGGGGCGTTCTACATAAGGATAATTGGCGATTGGAGAGGGTGGATTTACCGCCGTTTTATTCATCCCCGTGGTGCCATTCCCTTGACAGAGAACATGCCCTTTTTTTAACCAGTCTCGGACTATCTTAAATTTACCCTTTTTATCCGTATTAAGCTGAGGACAACTCCTAACCAAATGAGTATACACCCCCTTCCCCAGCCGCCGTTGCAGCGTCACTTCACTAATATTCAAATCCTGTGCGACTTGGATATCAGAACGTGGCAAATTTCGCTCATTAAACCGAGCCAAGAAAGCTTGTCGATCATCTTCTTCAAACAAATCATGAGCATCAGCGACTCGTTCTAGAAATGCATCCCACAACATATAGCTATTTTCCTGTAATCACCTGTAGGGGTGAGTTTAGCCTATAAGGAGAGGATATCACCGATAACGTTTCAACAAAACCCACCCTGACTTAAGATGAATGGCACTGAAATGAGCATTATGAGATCGCCAAAACCCTTAATATACTGTAGGGTGGGCATTGCCCACCAGCTTTAAGTTAGTAACATTCAACTTAAGATAAATGTCGCTGAGTTAATCTGGGTTCGTAGTAGGCACTTTAGTGCCTCAAGCGCTAAAGCGCTTACTACAAACTTTAAAGTCAGTGGCATTCAACTTAAGATAGTGATACCTTTTGATACCTTTTGATACTTTTTGATACTTTCTGTCAATTCTCCAGCGCTAGGTTAGTGGGCAAATTGATAGGTTGCGGGGGGTTAAGGGCAGTAAGTTTACTCTTTAATAAGGATAGTCAGAAAATCCACGAATTGGAGCGAGGCAAGGCTAATCTCGCCGGATTTCCCATTTTCCAAGGACAAAGGAAAAATGACAGATGACAAATACGAACCTGAGTTTGTATCAGTTTACAAAGAAAACGCCAACCCCTGTACACTACGCAGTATTCTAGTCGTAGGGTGCGTTACGCTTCGCTAACGCACCAGGTTCGCTCCAGCCCCGTCATGAAACCCAACAGAATTTAGGGCTAAGGTTCCCTGACTACATAACAGTTTAAGGAGAAAACTATGTCTAATCGTAAAACACTATTAATTAGCGCAAAACTGATTAGTTTAATCGCTGCAATGGGCTTAATTTTGCCCACAGGAGAAGCCGCAAAAGCCGCCACATTACGAGCCTTAAATGAAGGCTCTGTTCTCAGTATCTTTGAAGAATGTCTCAACGATGGCGGCGCACTTGATCCGGGGAAAAAACCCAGACCCAAACCTAGTGATGACGCCCCCTGGGATCATAGTCAAGATTCCCCCAATGATGGCGTTGATGGCGATATTATTGGCGGCAAAGATAACCGCTATGAACTCTACGGGATGTCTGTCAAAGAAACCGTTGATAGCATTTTGGTTGTCCTCAATGGCAATATGCCTTTAACCGGTGTAGAGGGAACCGATGCAGATGACGGGAATACGGGGTGGGGTGATTTATTCATCAACTTGACCGATCAAGACTTTACCACCGCTAGCGATGCTGGTGATTTATTTGCCGTTCGTTTCTCCCCCAACAGTGATTCCGGCGCACCCAAAGTGGGTTTATACGCTGATGTCACCGCCAAAAGTGTGACCGGAGAAAACAATGGTTTTGGCAGTATAGAAGCCTATAATAATGCTGTGGTTACCCGTGACTGTATTCCCGGTTTATGTGAACCCAGTTTCGGGGATTTACCCGCCACGACAACCTATTTTGACCAAGCTAAAAGTCTTAACTCTATTGCATCGGGAGAGTTTATTGCCGATATTATATATCTGAGCGATTCTGATTTAATAACGGCAGGTTACGACTTAAATCAGTTTGATGGCAACCACAATATTGCCTTTAAATTTGACAAATCCGGTATTTGCGAAAGGGATTACTGTGAATCTGTACCTGAACCGGGTACAGTGTTTGGGTTAGCCACCGTCGGCTTAATTTTCGCCAGTCAAATCCGCAAGTGTCGTCGGATGTAAAGTAGGGGATTCTTGAGCATTAGTTGTCACAGTATGTGGCACAACAAAGGAAGTAAGTCTTGAGTGGGAGATACAGCGTTTTCAGACTCGATGTTATACACCAAAAAAAGAGCAGAACAGAGCTGTCCTAGAGTTGCTGTACTACACCGTGTTAGAAAGTGCTGTAAGTGAGGTACACAGACAGATCCCCGACTTCTTGGAGAAGTCGGGGATCTTGATTAATTCCCATGTTCCCAACTTCAACCCTAAACGGGCGACCCAAGTTCATTAAGTAAACACAATTGTTCATTAATACAACCGGGTCGCCCCTACAGGTTATTTCTCCCTGTCATCCCCACGTAAAGGATGCTGACCAACTGCCAGTTCTTGTTTACTTTGTCTCAAATTATGCCACAACTCTTTAATTTGTTTATAGGCAGCTTCGGGTGCAACTTTACCTGCGGTTTCTAAGTTGCAAATATAGTTTACCTTTTGCGCGAATTCCTGTAAATTAGCATTAAACACTAAATTTTCTGGTTTGACATCGCCGTAATAGCGACTGCGTGGATATAAAAACTCATCTCTATCGGTCATTTGGATCTCCTTTGATAAAAGTTATTGTCGATAAACTACAATCTAATTTCCCCCTAGTGCAGTGCTGCGGAAATACTTGAGCAGTTTCGTAGATACGATGAAGCTGGGGGAGATATTAGCTGTTCAGTGATTTCTGCATTCTTGCACTAGACTAACGCGGCGCAAGTTTCCCATCAGATACATTTAACCCGGAAAAATCTGGCAGCGAAGTGGATCACAGGTCACTACTCAGAAGTCAACGCCTCACGGATGGGTACTAGGACATCGGTCAAGAAACCAGGTTTCTTGGGGTGAAAGCTTGATATTTCGTGGTTATCCTCATGAGAAACCCGGTTTCTCGGAATACTAAGGCCAGTGTCTAAGAGGTTTGCCATCCTCATCTGACTCAGAATAATTAATGGTACAAATTTTTTAGACTCCCACCATCTACTATTGTAGTGAATTTGACCTCAACTACCCAGCATCGCCCTGGGGGACAGCCTGAAGTGGGGGTTTGGTCACCAAACCCCTACTGCACTATCCTGATTCAATGAATCTATCGAGCCAACTCTGATCATGTCTCAACCGCAAAAACTTTACGAAGGCAAAGCCAAAATCCTTTATCCGACGGAAGATCCAGAGATTCTCCTAAGCATCTACAAAGATGATGCGACTGCCTTTAATGCCCAAAAGCGAGGTCAAATCGTCGGTAAAGGCGAAATGAATTGCGCGATCGCGGCTCACTTGTTTAAGTTTCTGGAATCTGAAGGCATTCGTACCCATTTCATCGACTGTCCCACCCCCAACCAGATGCGCGTCAAGCGGGTGACAATCTTGCCCGTGGAAGTTGTAGTCAGGAACATTGCCGCAGGGAGTCTGTGTCAACAAACTGGATTAGAGCTGGGCAAAGTCCTGCCCAAACCCTTGGTGGAATTCTACTATAAGAAGGACGAATTAGGAGATCCCTTGCTCACTCGCGATCGCTTATTACTCCTAGAACTGGCAACACCCGACCAACTTAACCAGCTAGAACAACTAGCATTACAAGTTAACCAGAGTCTCACCGCCTTTTTCCAAAGCTGCGGTATTACCCTAGTGGACTTTAAGCTAGAATTCGGCATTGATACCAACCAACAGTTGCTCTTAGCCGATGAAATTAGCCCCGATACCTGTCGTCTGTGGAACCAAGCAGAAACTGATCCCCAACAGCGCGTCATGGACAAAGACCGCTTTCGTCGGGATCTCGGACAGGTTGAACAAGCCTATCAGCAAGTTCTAGAGCGAGTGCTAGCCCAAGACAGCAGAAAGTAGAAGGCAGAGGACAGAAAGCTGTAAAGTTTATGAGGTCTGCTTTTTTCTGTGCTGGTTAACGGGTGGGTATGGGAAGCCAAGCCGTGCTAGGGGGACTTAATGGCTTCAGAGTAAGCGAGGTGATGAAAATCCTGGTATTTTGTCCTTTATCAGTTAAATGATGACATCTTAAGTTTAAAGCAACTCGAGGTCAGCTCCTAAGTCAACTTAATCAAGCTTGTTCAGTAGGCGATCGCTCAACTGAATAACAAGCAGTGAACAACGGATAAAAGCTGATCGCAACCCTTGCAATCAACGTGGTGTGTGGACGTGTCAAAAAATCTGAGGATCATGCGCTTATCTCCTTTATTAACGGCAATTCTCGCTGTAACGGCTAGCATTGGTTTATCCAACTCCCCTAGCCATGGGCAAACGACTGACCAACCTATCCGGGACTTTGAACCTAGTCAACGGGATAGGTTAAGAGAACATGAGAAAACCGGGACGCCAGAACACCCCGACGGAACAACTACTCAAAATTGGCTGAGTGAAGCACTCGATCAAACCGCAGTAGAAACGACTGAATCGGCAACAGACAGTCCTAGAAGTGAGACAGAATCGACCTCCGAGCCAATTCAGGAAAATCCAGCTACTCATCAAATTGAGCTGGGTTCAACGCCATTACCATTGGTCAAACCCACAAATCATGGGGGAGTTCATCACCAAGCTGTTTCTTCTCCTCGGTTCGCTCAAGTCATTGACGAACCTCCAATAGAAACGACCGAATCAGCTACAAATAGTCCTAGAGGTGAGACAGAATCGACCTCCGAGACGATTCAGGAAAATCCAGCTACTCATCAAATTGAGCTGGGTTCAACGCCATTACCATTGGTCAAACCCACAAATCATGGAGGAGTTCATCACCAGGCTATTCATTCTCCTCGATTCGCTCAAGTTATTGACGAAACGACAACAGAAACCAGCGAATTGGCAAAAGATAACCCTAGAAATGAGGCAGAATCAACCACCCCGCCGATTCAGGTCAATTCGACAAAATTAACACCGATTAACCCTACAACCCTAAATCATCTAGCCCTTCATGCCATAGCAACGCCAACGGTGACGCCAACGCCGCCGCTCATTGCCCAAGTTCAAGTTCCCCCAACTGACGCGCCAACGCCGCCCGCCAATCAGCCAGAACCACGAGTCCTGGTCTCAGAAGTCGTCATTGACTTTCAGGATTACACCGGACCCCAAGAGCCACTGGAAAACGAGATTTTTCGAGCGATTAGCACCCGACCCGGATTAGCAACCACGCGCTCTCAGTTACAGCAAGATGTGAATGCCGTCTTTGCCACAGGTTTCTTCAGAAGTGTAGACGTTGTACCCGAAGATACTCCCTTGGGTGTGCGGATTACCTTTGTGGTCGAACCTAACCCCGTACTGCGTCAGGTGGCGGTGAATACGGTTCCCCCAGCAGCCGAAGCGCGGGTTCTACCTCAAGAGGTGGTTGATCAGATATTCCAAGAGCAATATGGTGAGATTCTTAACCTGAATGACCTACAACAAGGCATTCAACGGTTAAACGACTGGTATCAAGAAGAAGGATATGACCTGGCTCAAGTGGTTGATGCCTCAGATGTGAATGATGATGGCATTGTCACTGTGACTGTGGCAGAAGGTGTGATTGAAGAGATTGCCGTCCGCTATCTTGATGAAGAGGGAGAACCCATCCTGAATGACGAAGGTGAGCAAATTCGCTTACTCACGGCAGCGGATGAACCCATTGGCGGGCGTACCCGTCCCTTTATCATTACGCGAGAGATGCAATTGGATGAGGGTGATGTATTTAACCGCCAAATTGCTGAACGGGATTTGCGACGTGTTTTTGGTCTCGGACTTTTTGATGACGTGCGCCTCTCCTTTGCTCCCGGAACTGACCCCCGTCGAGTTGTGGTGGTAGTCGATGTGATTGAGAAAAACACAGGCTCCCTGGCGGCTGGGGCGGGAGTTAGCTCCGCCAGTGGCTTATTTGGTACGGTTAGCTATCAGCAACAAAACCTTGGTGGCAATAACCAAACCCTAGGGGCAGAATTTCAGGTGGGAGAACGCGCCCTGCTGTTTGACCTTCGCTTTACAGACCCCTGGATTGCTGGTGATCCCTTCCGCACGTCCTATACTGTGAATGCTTTCCGACGCCGCTCGATTTCTCTGATTTTCGACGGCGGTGATCCTGAAGTCGAACTCCCCAATGGCGATCGCCCCCGTGTGGTGCGTACAGGGGGTGGAATTAATTTTACTCGTCCCTTATCCCGCGATCTCTATAGCCGTTCCGAATGGACAGCATCAGCCGGATTTGAATTTCAAAATGTGTCGATTCGAGACTCTGATGGTGACCTGACTGCAGAGGATGAACTCGGAAACGATTTAAGCTTCAGTGGTGACGGGAAAGATGACCTGTTTACCCTGCAACTGGGGGCGGTGCGCGATCGCCGAAATAATCCCCTACGACCCACGAGTGGTTCTCTGCTCAGATTCGGCGTTGAACAGACGATTCCTATTGGTCAAGGGAGTATCTTTCTCAGTCGCCTGCGCGGGAGTTACAGTTACTATCTCCCCGTAGAATTTACCAATTTCAGTGAAGGAGCCGAAGCCCTCGCCTTTAACGTGCAAGCTGGAACCGCGCTCGGAGACTTACCCCCCTACGAAGCCTTTTCCCTCGGTGGTAGTAACTCAGTGCGCGGTTACGATGAGGGAGAAGTGGGTTCAGGTCGCAGCTTTATTCAAGCCACTGCAGAATACCGTTTTCCAATTATCTCTGTAGTCGGCGGTGCTTTATTTGTTGACTTTGCCAGCGATTTAGGTACAGGTGATGATGTACCCGGTGAACCTGCTGTAGTTCGCGATAAACCCGGCACCGGCGTTGGTGTCGGGATTGGTATCCGAGTCCAATCTCCCCTGGGTCCGATTCGTGTGGATTATGGGTTTAATGATGAAGGAGACAGCCGTCTCCATTTCGGTATTGGAGAACGCTTTTAATGAACTAGTTTTTACTCTCTTAGTCGGGGCGGGTTTAGTTGTATCTGGGTTAGATAAGAAACGATAGTAGTGAAACCCGCCCCTACACAAAACTGTCTCACTTTCCCAAACAACAGTTCCCCCATGACGAATGACGAATGACGAATGACATAAGACGAATGACAAATGACAAACTATACCTTGGGTGCTAATTTTGAACGATCAGGTATCGGATTGCACAGTGGGATCACTACCACTGTTCGCGTCTTGCCTGCTGTAGCCCGGACGGGACGTTATTTTGTCCGAGTTGACCTGCCAGGGATGCCTGTGATTCCAGCGCGAGTGGAGGCTGTCTCTACTACGATGCTTTCGACTCAGTTGAGGGCAGGAAACGGTGAGAATTCTGCCAATTTCTCCGACTCAGAGGTAACAGTAGGGACAGTAGAACACCTACTCGCCGCCCTCGCCGGGAGTGGAGTGGACGATGCTTGTATTGAAATTGACGGATCAGAACTTCCCCTGTTGGATGGTTCGGCGCTGGCTTGGGTGAAAGCCATTCAGGAGGTAGGGATTGTGGAGAGTGAACTTCCCCAAAACTCGTCTAATCTATCTCCTCTGGCTTCCCCGATGTTTGTTGGGGAACCCATCTGGGTTTGTCGAGACGATGTCTTTGTCGCCGCCTTACCCGCACCGATGACTCGATTTACCTACGGCATTGATTTTGAGAACCCAGCCATCGGCAATCAATGGTATAGCTGGACACCGGAACAGGAGCATTTTGCTGACGCGATCGCACCAGCACGAACCTTTGGTTTAGCCAATCAGGTTGACCAATTACGCGATCGCGGTTTAATTAAAGGCGGTAGCTTGGAAAATGCCTTAGTTTGCGGTGATCAAGGATGGTTGAATCCTCCCTTGCGATTTTCAAATGAGCCAGTGCGTCATAAACTTTTAGATTTAGTAGGGGATTTGAGTTTATTGGGGAAATTTCCTGTCGCTCACTTCCTCGCCTACAAAGCCAGTCACAATCTGCATATTCAATTGGCGAGATTACTGGCTCGACAAATCGGCGCTTGGGATGTCAGTCGTCAATCATCAGCCGTCATTGGCAATTGATCACAACTGGCAACTCAACTGAACACTAGCTCATCCAAGTTCCTTGTGCAGCACGGGAAAATAAGTGATCAGTATTCAATCAGCTTGAACTCTGGATGAGTTGACCGATTCACTTAACTGATCACTGCTCCCTGCTCATCGGTACTCATTTTTACCCTAATTTACTCATGTCTACCTTGATTGACGTTAACACTCACGATGATTCCACTGATAATGCCAACCCCACTCAGTCTGAGTCATCAACCAAAACAGTTTTCACGGTTGAAGACATTCATAAAATCCTCCCCCATCGTTATCCGTTTGCCTTAGTTGACCGCATTATTGAATATGTTCCGGGAAAGCTAGCGGTTGGTATCAAGAATGTCACGTTTAATGAACCCTATTTCCAAGGACATTTTCCAGGACGCCCGATGATGCCGGGAGTGATGATTGTCGAAGCAATGGCTCAAGTTGGTGGCATTGTTTTGAAACAGATGGCTGATGTAGATGACGCTTTATTTGTTTTTGCCGGAATTGACAAAGTTCGCTTTCGTCGTCCTGTCGTACCTGGCGATCAACTGATCATGACAACGGAACTCGTCTCCGTCAAACGCCGTCGTTTTGGAAAGATGCAAGCTCGTGCAGTCGTTGACGATCAGCGAGTTGCAGAAGGGGAATTGATGTTTTCTCTAGTCGAATAAATCCCACAGGCGCTATCCCGAATTAGGGTTAGCGCTCCCGGATTCCTTATCCTGTCGCACTTAAAAATAGAGAGACGTCGGTATAAATGATTATACCTGAAATTTCTGCGATCGCTTACCCTTACATTTAATCCTACGACTCACCCAAATTTAGTATGTCCGCTTGAATACCCATAATTAGTACTGACGCTCCAGACGCGGATAAATTATTATCATGGGTGATTTGCCGTGATATGACCAATGACAAATGACAAATGACAAACCTCACCTACTTACCAGCCTGTTCACCACTCAAATAGGATCGCTATATGGCAACAACACTGATTCATCCTACTGCTGTAATCCACCCTGGTGCCCAACTCCATCCGACAGTTCAAATTGGTGCTTATGCGGTCATTGGCGATAATGTAAAAGTGGGTTCACAGACGAAGATTGGCGCTCACGCGGTTCTAGAAGGACCGACGGAAATTGGCGCGAGAAACCAAATCTTTCCTGGGGCTGCTATTGGCTTAGAACCGCAAGATTTAAAATATGATGGCGCACCAAGTTGGGTGAGGATTGGTGATGATAATCGGATTCGGGAATATGTCACCATTAACCGAGCAACGGGTGCAGGAGAAGCCACAGTGATTGGCGATCGCAATTTGTTGATGGCTTATGTTCACGTTGCTCACAATTGCGTGTTAGAAGACTCAGTGATTATCGCCAATGGAGTCGCCTTAGCAGGTCATGTTCATATTGAAACAAAAGCAACCATTGGTGGTGTTTTAGGCATTCATCAATTTGTCCACATTGGGCGTCTGGCAATGGTTGGCGGAATGAGTCGCATTGACCGAGATGTACCCCCTTATATGTTAGTTGAAGGCAACCCCGCACGAGTGCGATCGCTCAATTTAGTTGGTCTCAAAAGAGCGGGAATTAACGGCGAGTCTCTGGGAGACTTAAAAAAGGCATTTCAGACACTCTATCGCTCTGATTACACCTTCAATCAAGCCGTAGAAGAACTGCATCGAATATCTGAGCATGAACAGGTACAGCACCTACGCCTATTCTTAGAGCGATCGCAATTACCTGGGCGGCGTGGTTCGATTCCAGGTCGTCGTTTTCATCATAGTCATGAAACGGAGAAGTGTTAACCCAACTGAATGACCTTACTTTTCATGGAATCGGGAAAACCTCTCTCCAAACCTCTCTCCTACAAGGAGAGAGGCTTTGAATTCTCCCCCTTCCATACAACAAAAGCGAAGCATTTTTGTAATCAGTGTAACTAACCTATCACTTCCCTCCCCCACTCTCTCCCATAAATCCGTGAAATCAGTGTTTTGACGAATGACTAAAAAAACAATTTTTATCAGTACGGGTGAAGTCTCTGGTGATTTGCAAGGAGCAATGTTAATTGATGCCCTGAAACAGCAAGCCAAGCAACAAGGAATAGATTTAAACATTGTAGCATTAGGCGGCGGAAAAATGGCGCGTGCGGGTGCTACATTATTAGGAAATACGACGGGTATTGGCTCAGTCGGACTATTAGAATCTTTGCCATTTCTTCTGCCAACCTTAACCATCCAGCGTCGCGCCAAACAATACCTTAAGCACAATCCCCCAGATTTGGTAGTCCTGATTGACTATATGGGACCCAATCTCGGTATTGGCAAATTTATTCAGCGTCAGCTTCCCCAAGTTCCTGTGGTGTATTACATCGCCCCCCAAGAATGGGTTTGGTCACTCTCTCCCCGGGATACATCCACAATTGTGGAAATGACGAACAAACTGTTAGCTATATTTCCCGAAGAAGCCCGTTACTTTGAAGAAAAGGGCGCATCGGTTCATTGGGTAGGTCATCCCCTAGTTGATCGCATCCAATCCTATCCCAGTCGTGAACAAGCTAGAGCGGCGCTAGGGATTAAACCCGATCAAACCGCGATCGCACTTTTACCCGCCTCCAGACATCAAGAAATCAAATATATGATGCCGATTATCTTTTCCGCCGCCCAGCAGCTTCAGGGGAAGTTATTAGGGGAAGCTGGGGAAGCTGGGGAAGCTGGGGAAGCTGGGGGAGCTGGGGAAGCTGGGGGAGCTGGGGGAGCTGGGGAAGCTGGGGAAGCTGGGGAAGCTGGGGGAGCTGGAGGGCAAAGGACGAATGACAAAGGACAAATCTTTTGGATTCCTCTATCTCATAAAGCCTATCGCCAACCGATTGAAAAAGCGATAAAAGACTATGGACTTCAGGCGACGTTAGTGACAGAAAAGACTGAGCATGTACTGGCTGCTGCTGATTTAGCGATTACCAAATCCGGTACAGTAAATTTGGAATTAGCGCTGCTGAATGTTCCGCAAGTCGTATTTTATCGCGTCAGTCCGTTAACCTACTGGATTGCCCGTACTTTCCTCAATTTTTCCATTCCTTTCATGTCACCCCCAAACTTAGTGGTGATGCGTTCAATTGTGCCAGAGTTATTGCAAGACAATGCGACGCCAGAAAACCTAGTTCGAGAAGCAATGGAACTGTTATTTAATCCCCAGAAACGTCAACAAACCCTGACTAATTATCAACAAATGCGTCAATTATTGGGGGAAGTTGGTGTATGCGATCGCGCGGCGTTAGCGATTCTCCAGCTAGTTCACCCCGTAGGTTCGTAGTAAGTTCGTAGTAAGTTCGTAGTAAGCGCTTTAGCGCTTCTAGTGGCGAAACCCAACCTACAACTGTTATAGCAGTAAACACATCGATTAAGACGTTCCGAACTGTTGTTCCAGACGTTCCGCCGGAACGTCTCTACTAAATGATGTGTCCTAACCGCTATGGCGGTTGCTATAGAATGGGCGCACGCCATGCGCCCCTACAATTCTAATCTTTTGAGGAAATCTGGTTCCCCTTCTCCCGTGTATCCCCATCTAAAATTACTTATGCACTCATCCCAGCAATCTTGCCCGTTTTCTGCGGGGTCAATGATTACTGACCCCCAATTCTTTGTCGGGCGGCGAGAAGAATTGGATTTTCTTACCTCCCGTCTGGTTAATGATCAACCGACGAGTATTAATGTTGTGGGAGAACGTCGGATTGGTAAATCGTCTTTACTCTATCACTTTTTTCAGACCTACGAACAACGAGTTCAAGCTGCTGGCAAAAATCCCAGCAATTATGTGGTCGTTTACTTGTCATTACAAGCCGCGCAATGTCGGCAAGAAACCAGTTTTTATCAGGCAGTTGCCCAAGCGTTAATCAATCGTCCTGTGGTACAAGGAAATCCGGCGTTAGTTACACCGTTACAAGCAGGTACGCTAGATCGAAATGGGTTTTCAGTAGCAATTGAGGCATGGCAAGCCCAGAATGTTTTACCTGTGTTGTGTTTGGATAAGTTTGAGGAACTTTTAGCGAAACCGGATCAGTTTACGGATGAATTTTATGATAATTTGCGGTCATTGATGGATCGCAATGCCTTAATGTTGGTGATTGCTTCCTATCGAAATTTGGATGTATATAAACGTAAGTATCGATTCCTGTCCTCGTTTTTTAATCTGGGTCAGGTTTTGCCTGTAGGCGGAATTACGGAAATAGAAGCAACGGATTTGATCCGTTTACCGGAAAATAAAATACCAGGTGCGACGGCGGCGTTGAGTTCAGAACGGCAGCAATTAGGATTAGCTTGGGGTGGAAGACATCCTTTATTATTGCAATTGGCGGGATTGTGGTTATGGGAGGCGCAGAAACATAGTCGTCCTGATGAATGGGCGAGGCAAAAGTTTGAATTAGAAGCCCAACGAGTTCCTCATTCAGGGGTGACAATGCGGCGGTTAAGTCGTCCGGTGCGTTGGTTGGTGTGGTTGCCGATGAAGTTAGGACGAATGGCGCGGTTGGTGGGGGATAAGTTAGATGATACGAGTAATTTGATTGCCGGGACGGTGATTTTAATTGTGGCGATTTTGGTGATATTAAAAATAGTACCATTTGAGGAATTATTGCAGCGAATTAAAAATGCTGTTGGTGGATAAAAGATTTGAACTTAATTTTATATCATGCGTTCATATTCGACTCTTCCAGGAAGCCTAATTATAAGTTTCGCGATCGCACTGGTTATACTACTCATCCGATCGCTAGGAGGACTACAACCATGGGAACTCAGCGCCTATGACCAAATGATGCGATCGCGACCCAAAGAACAACCAGATAAACGTTTGTTGCTAGTGAAAATAACCGAAGCTGATATCAATAACTACAGCTATCCTTTATCTGATGATGTGCTAGTCAAATTATTACAGAAACTGGAATCAATGCAACCGCGAGTAATTGGTTTAGATCTCTATCGAGATACCCCAATTCATGATCGCGACGCACTGCGAGACTCTTCCCTCGACTTACCCACCTATCTGCGCCAAACTAATCGGGTCATTCATATCTGTAAGGTTAGCAGTGAAAGCGATCAAGGAATCGCGTCTTTCCCTGATATTCCCTGGGAAAATCTCGGCTTTAGTAACGTATTAGTAGACAGCAAAAACACCGAAACCGGACTACTACGCCGCCAGTTATTATATCAAGAAGTCCCTTCAACTTCACCTTGTCCCACCCCCTACGCCCTCAACGTTCAACTCGCCTTTCGCTATTTAGCCGCCGAGACGATTTTACCCACATTTACCACTAAAAACGGCAATTTACAGCTTGGGGATGTTATTTTTGCCGATTTAAAACCCCGTGCTGGCGGATATCAACGCTATGATTTTAGAGGTCAACAAATCCTCCTAAATTACCGTGCGGTTCACCCCATCGCTCAATCCGTGACATTAACCGAAGTTCTTCAAGGTGAAATTAATCCCCAATGGGTCAATGATCGGGTTGTATTAATTGGCGTTACCGCCAACAGCATCAAAGATAGTTTCTTTACCCCTTACGGAGAAATACGAGGATTAGAGATTCAGGCGCATGGGGTGAGTCAGATTCTCAGTGCTGCACTTGATGGACGATCCCTGATTTGGGTTTTGCCAGCATGGATAGAAATAGTTTGGATTCTTGCTTGGGCGCTGATAGGGGCAGGTTTGAATTGGAAAATACGTCATCCTCTATTTTTAGGCTTCAGTGCAATTCCCTTACTCGGTATACTATTTGGTATCTGCTTTTTTATTCTTTCCAGCTTTGCCGGATGTATTCCAGTTGTACCTGCGGCTTTAGCATTAATTGGAATGCAAATGGTCGGTGTTTTTCTGCGACTACCTGAGTTTATCATGGTCTCTAGAGTCGCAGATGTTCTACAACGGTGTCAGACTCCTGGAGATATTGCCGCAATTGCCAATCAATTATCCTGGATTCCTTCACCGCCTGCAAAAGTATTTGGCTTTATCGTTCCCCAGTTTTTAGAAGTCAGTCAAAGTGTCCAAGCCGTTCGAGAAGCTACCTCATCCTATCGTCAATATGAATTTCTCGGTCGTTCTATCTCTCAACTACATCATTTGCAAGATAGTTGCACATTCAATCAAGATGCCCAACAAATTAATCGGCTAGAAAAAATTGCTCAACAATGGCTGAAAATCTTACAAACCGCCCAACAAACCCTAGCAGAACAAGCCAAACGTTCTGCCGAAATTCCCCAAGTTTACATCGCGGGGGCTTCTCTAAATCCCGACGATGCCAAAACCCGATTTAAAGGACGCCAAGATATCTTCAGAGAAATCGAAACCCTGGCATTTTCTGCCCAACCTCCTATCCTATTACTCTACGGTGGACGACGCACAGGCAAAACTTCAGCCTTAAAATATCTCCCCCAGAAAGTTGGTTCAGAATTAATCCCCTTACTCATCGACTTACAAGGCGCAGCCACCGCCACCACCTTAAACGGATTAGCCAACTACCTCGCTGAAAAAATCGTTAAAGCTGCCAAAAAATCCCGTAATTTTGACCTTCCCTATCCTAATCCTCAACAACTCAGCCAAGAACCCTTTCTCACCCTCCAAACCTGGCTAGAAAAACTAGAACGCATCGCCATAGAAACAGGGGGGATGTACTTTCGAGAATTATGGACAACTTTAAGTGAACCTGAACAAGACTTTCTGGAAGATTTAATCACTGAAGAAACCCCCTATCCCCCGACTAAATCCACTGTGCGCCGCCTCATCCGCAAAGAAATCTTAGAAAAGACGGGAGATTGTTATCGGTTTCAAGTTCCATTAGTGGAGAGATTTATTACCCAGGTAGTGACAGAAGGGTGAACCGGGATGAAACAGGAACCGTAGGGGCTTGGTTTCCAAGCCCACTGAAATAAGACACCATTGTAGAGACGCGCCATGGCGCGTCTCTACCAAATAATCTGTCCTAACCGCTATGGCGGTTGCTATAGCAAACGCCCTAACATCCACCTATCGAGACGAACACAGCAGATCCATCAGGGATTGGGGTATCTCTTCAAAATGTTCCAACAAAAAATCCATAATTGCTAGATGGCGCAAATCCCTAGGTTTAGGCGGATAATATCCTTGACCTCGGTTGAACCAATTCTGCACTGTCCCCAGGGAACGGGAACAGATATGAGACAGTTGCTCGTAGGTGACATCCCATTTGGCATAAAACTGCTTTGGCGTCATCCCTAATTCGCAATAACAATAAAGGTCAATAATGTATTGTTCTCGCTGAGTAATCGGGCGCAGATTGTGGCGTCGTCGAGGATTATAACGTCCCGTCGGGCAATGCAGAGATAGGGGAGATATCCCCTGGCGAGAATGGGTGGGATAACGATAAGAATTGCCATTCTCTTCATTCAATTCAACCGTGTCAGGTATTTTTTGCAAATCCGCTTCAGCAGCCGTATCTGTAGTTACCCAAGCTGCACTGGGAGAATCAGGAGCGAGTTGGATGATGTAATAAACCATCCATTGATTGTGATGGTATTCATAGAAGCGTCCCAGAATTACACCCCAGTCTGTCTGATTCGTTTTCCACTGAACGCGATCGCCTTCTGTGTAGCAAGGGGTGGGGATTGGGAACGTGTTGAATTGGCTGTAGGGGCGGGTTTCACTATTATCGTTTCTTGTTTCTCCAGATGTAACTAAACCCGCCCCAACCGAGTGTTGCGTCAAGTCCTCCATCTCCTCACCATGACGCAGGGTATTTAACGCGCCAGCAATCAGTTTACCGTTGAGGCTTTGGATCAACTCCTGGATAAATAGCTGGGCGATCGCATGGACTTCAGCATCCGTTAGGTGCATTTGCGACGCATCAAAATCAATATCGCGGTAGTGCTTGAGTAGAGACAGGAGTTGGGTAATCCCAAATTCTGTTAACGCTTGCTGGGCAGAGGTTTCAGCGGTATGGCTGGTGTCGAAGTGAGGCGGTAAAGGTTTCATGGGCTTCTTTTCCTTATGTCATATTAGTGTACTGCTTACCTGTAATAATGTTATAACATAACAATCAAAATTAAAACCCCTTTCTCTCAAAAAAAGAGCCAGGGGGGAAATACTTGAATCAAAAAACGTAGGGTGGGTTAGGCGGTATTTAAATCGAAGCGATAATCATTTAATGAAGTATCCGCAGTAACCCACCGATATTAACGGGGCGGTGTATTATCCAATCAATAAGTCAGTAATAATCATTAATCTTGTTGCCTTTCCTACGTCAACCCAACCGACAAATACACCTTCAAAAACGTAGGGTGAATGAGGCGGAACTTAAACCGAAGCGATAACCCTTTAATGAAGTATCCGCCGTCACCCACCAATATTAACGGGGGAATATATTATTCAATCAATATTTCAGACAATCATCCTGAATTTTGTTTAGCTTTCTGCCTTAACCCAACCCACAACTACTCAAGTTGAGAACCAAATGGTACGGTTAAGCTGTCACGCATTTAAATTGGGAATGGGTAGCGAGCAAGATGCTCGCATTACAAGAGTTTTTTTACTGATACTCAAGAAAATTATAAAGAATTTCATCGGGTTCATCCTCAAAATCGTCCCACTCCCGTCAAAATGATTCCCTCACGGCTAATCTGTATTCCCATCGCCATAGAAACAGGGGGGATGTACTTTCGAGAATTATGGACAAGTTTAAGTGAACCTGAACAAGACTTCCTGGAATACCTAATCACTGAAGAAACCCCCCATCCCCAGAATAAATCCACTGTACGCCGCCTCATCCGCAAAAAAATATTGAAAAAGACGGGAGATTGTTATCGGTTTCAAGTACCATTGGTGGAGACATTTATTACCCAGATGGTGACGGAATGGTGAACTGGAATGAAGCAGGATAGGGGTTTGGTTGTAGGGGCTGGGAGGAAATCTGCCACCTGTGTAGGGGCGGGTTTCACTACTATATTTTCGGTTGCACCCATAAGTGATTAAACCCGCCCCGATTAACATACGCCTGAAGCTATTTTACGAGACTTAGGAGTCGTTATTCGTCCTTTGTAAGGGTTTTTTCACATTTCGTTCTATATCAGGGTACGGCAATGCCTTGCCCCTACATTCTTCTGTTTAATCATCACCTCTTCCACAGGTTTCAACATTGCTTAGAGCGAATTGATTCGGTAGGGACACGATATTATCGTGCCCTGATCTAGCTGTGCTTTGACCCAAATCATGGTGCCCTGCGGCGATATTCCCATTAACAGGATAATCAATATGAGTGGTTACGCCTAATGCACCCTACGATTATACGGTTCTTACAAAGGACATAAACAAAGGACAAATCACCACTGTAAATCAGAGATGTCTGGTTCTTCTCCACCGAAGTCCATATCATCGGACGCCACGGGTAATGTTTCTAGGGTAAACGTAACCGCCTCAATCTGTTTTTTCAGATGAACGATCGCGTCTTCTAATTGTTCAATTGTTGCTTTATCCAATTGGGAACTGATTTTTTGATTGAGCACCTCAATCTGACGATTAATGTCTTCGATCGCATCCTCTCCACCGCTGAGATCCACTTCAAAGAGTGCAGCTTGATTCTCGGCGATGGTTTGAGTTAAATTGTCAAGCTGTTCGTCGATCGCCGCGATCGCGGCTTCCACCCCACTGAAGTCTAAGTCAGCCAGCATGGGTAGGTTCTCTAGACACAACTCCATCGCATCTAACTGGAAATCGATATCCTTGAGGGCGTCATCTTTTTCCTTCTTGGACATTGATTCCGATTCTTCGTTGAATTGCACCAGGGTGGTATAAATCTGCTCACCTAACTGATTGATCGCCTCTTGCAATTGCTCAATGGCTTGAACTTCCGGTCGTCCATTAAACTGTTGATTGAAGGCGTCGAGTTGCGTGTGAACCTCGGTAATCGCTTGTTCTAACCCACTCAAATCCAGGTCTGGCGTTGTGGGTAAGCCTCCCAAACGAGATGTGATGATGTTGACGTAATCCGTTAACTGAATCAGCGTCATTTTTAATCCCTCAACCGCTTGAGTCGCAGGCTGACTATGAAACTGTTCGTTCAGGGATTTTAACTTGTCCGTAAGCGGTGCGATCGCCTCATTTTCGGGAAGTTGCTGAATTTGTTCGAGTGCGGGGATTGTGGGGATGGGAGGGGGAGGTGCAACAACCTCCTCTTCGACTAAATCGGTAAGGGTGGGTTGAATCGGTGCGGGTTCGGTGTCGGCTATCCCCGGAAATTGCTCGAAACGCGCCGTTAGTTGATCCAGGCGATCATGAACATCAACGATCGCTGATCCGATTTCCATCAAATCGACTCCCGGCGTCGCTGAGGTTTGGTCAAGCTGATTCGTCAGTATCTCCAGTTGTTCAGCCAGTTGACCAATCATGATTTGCGACTGTTCCATCTCCTGGAGTTCTGGACGATTCTGGAACTGTTGCTGGAGTTGGCTTAATTGTTCGGCGAGTTCCGAAAGTGCGGCTTCGATTCCGCTTTGATCGGTTTCCGTTGCGACGGGAGTGGATAATGTATTTACCCGTTCGGTTAAGGTTTCAATCTGATCGGTAATCTCCGCAATGGTTTGTTCCGTCGCACTCCGATCGACGTCTGGGGTTGTCGGTAACTGAGTTAGGCGGGTACTCAGGGTGTCCAGTTGTTCCGTCAGATCCGCGATCGCACGTTGAGATTGCTCGATTTCTTGGAGTTCTGGACGTTCCTGGAATTGTTGCTGGAGTTGACCGACTTGTTCGGTTAAATCAAATAACGCTGTGTCTACGTGACTTAAATCCGTCTCCGTGGGGGTGGAGAGGGTATTCACCCGTTCGGTTAAGGTTTCAACTTGACCCGTAATTTCGCCAATGGTTTGTTCAATCCCACTCAGATCGACTTCGGGAACAATAGGTAACTGATCCAGGCGAATATTCAGGGTTTCCAGTCGTTGAGTTAGATCCGCGATCGCACGTTGAGATTGCTCGATTTCTTGGAGTTCTGGACGTTCCTGGAACTGGTGCTGGAGTTGGCTAAATTGTTCCGCTAGTTGAGACAGGGAGTCTTCTACCCCACTCAGATCCACCTCTGGGACAGTGGGTAACTGAGTCAGGCGGGTACTCAGGGTGTCCAGTTGTTCAGTTAGATCCGCGATCGCATGTTGAGATTGCTCGATTTCTTGGAGTTCTGGACGATTCCGGAACTGTTGTTGGAATTGGCTAAATTCCTCGGTGAGTTCTGACAACGCGGTTTCAACGCCACTGACATCGGTTTCGCTGGGGGTGGATAGGGTATTTACTTGTGTGGTTAAGCTGTCAATTTGACTGGTAATCTCAGTAATGGTTTGTTCGGTGACATTACCATCACCCTCTGGCGCTGTGGATAACTGATCCAGGCGATTGCTAAGGGTTTCCAGTTGTTCA